>JAEXGX010000460.1 GCA_023450535.1 Pseudomonadota bacterium
TGGGGGCGGAACTTTGCCAGTGGAGAGGCGGAGACAATGCGGCCCCTGCATTTACCTGGCCTTTACGTTTTGCGCTGACAGGCCAGCTTCTCATCCTTGCTCTGGTCCCTTGCGCAGGGGAAAACGCGGATCCTGCCCTTCAGTTTATGGGATTGTACTGGATGGATACCCAACTTTACTGGGCAGGGGTGTTGTCCACTGGTGTGACTATCGGCCTGACATTCATGGATCGAGCTACCGCAGTATTTCAATCGGTGCTGGTATTTTTCTGTATGTTTTGCGTACGGATCAGCATCGCTGCCCTGTATTTTCTGATGAATTGAAACAGAGCAGGATTTTTTCTGTCTAGATCAGTTCAATATTGAAATGCTTCATACATAAAAAAGCGTCCCGAAATTTTCGGGACGCTTTTTTATGTATGGACAAGTATCGTTTAATTTTGTTTTGCCAGCTCTTCCATCTTTTCGGCTCGCTTGCCGGAGTTTGGATGAGAAGAGAGGAACCCGCCACTGGAACCAAGGGCTTCCAGTTTACGCAGAGAAGAGGCTGCTGCAGCGGTGTTGTACTTGTTTTCTTTGAGGAAGTTCATGGAATAGGCGTCTGCATCCAGTTCCTGACTCTGGGAGAACTGGGCGTTAAGGAGTTCCTCCATGATATCGCCGAGCATGGAATCGCTCAGGGCGTTGGCGGTGGAGTTCAGTGAACCTGCGGCTTGCCGGGCGGCCGCCGCCGTATAGGCCAGACGCATGGCCTTGAGTGTGTGGCCCAGCGCCACATGTCCGATTTCATGGCCAAGAACGAAACGAAGTTCGTCGTCGTTCATCATGTCCATAAGGCCTGAGTAGACGCGTACGGAGCCGTCGGCGGAGGCGTTGGCATTGATGTCATCGGTGATATACACCTTGTAATTCAGCGGCGTGCCATTGACACTGGTATGCTTGCCCATGACTTTTTTCAAGCGAACCATGTATTTGTTGTTCGCAGAGGCGACCTTGGCTTCGGCGTCGCCCTTTTTGCGCATTTGCACACTCATTTCCTTGAGTTCGGCGTCGTCCAGCGTGGCAGCAGTGTGCAGATTGGAGGCAGCTCCGCCGAGGTTGCTGAGATTGATTTGATCCACACAGCCAGTCGGCGCAAACAGCAGACAAACGCCCATGAAGGTCAGAAGAACTTTTTTCATGAAACTCCCTCTCTCTCCTTTTTTGCTTTATTTGAGGTTAAGTAAAACAGATGCCCGGAAACATTCGTTTATCTAGAGCATTCAGCGATTGAAAATATCTGCCCGCCAGACCCTATGTTCCAACTCGCAGGTTTCACGCCTGAAGCCGGAGTCTTATGCCACAAGTGAATTGCAGTTATTCCCGGATAATGGAGGCGTCGCGACGAAGTTTCGCTCCGCTCGACTCCGGGAGCAATTTCAAAGTGGAATTGCTCTAGACCGGCGTATGATTCCATATTGTTGTGGTTTTGCTATCTCTTGCATGATAGGAAGGCAAGAGCCAATTTATTTTTTGAGAAGGCAAGAAGTTGTTTCTGTTTTTCCTTCTCGCTGTTCTCGTTCCCTTTCTTCTCGTTTGTGCACCTCCCTGGGCACGGCACGGACGCCTCAGCCTCCGGGTTTGATGACGATGCCGAGGCGCTTGGTCAGCCAGGCGATCAGCAGCATAAGTGAGAGACAAACAATGGCAGCGATGATTTCATTCATGCGGTCTCCTTGTTGAAAGGACTTTTCTATCATACCATGTGGCATTTTTCACTGCAATGACCATGTAGACATCCAGAGTATTTTAACTTTGAAATGATCGACGGAGCCGTCAGAATCAAACAGGCGCGAGGCTCATCTCTGGGCTCTTTATCCGTAAGGCTTTCACGCCAACGGCTGAAGGCACCGTAGAGCCCCTCCATTCCGGAGTAGTCGCAATTCACTTGCGGCGGACCATTCAAGAGGCGCGCCGAAGGAGCGTGCCTGTTACCCGAAGGGTATCCAGACATGAACAGTAAAACAGAACTCCGGCTTCAGGCGTGAAACTTGCGGGCCGAGTGTCCCGGCCTGTATGATTTCAAGGGTAAACCGTTCTGGTGTTGACGTCTGGGGGCAAATGCCGGAACATATTAATCACTTAAATAAAGGAGTCATTCATGCCGGAACTGCCCGAAGTGGAAACTGTGGCGCGTACGCTCTCCCCTTGTCTCGTCGGGCGGAGTCTGGTGCGCATCGAAGTGCTCAACCCTGGCACATGGCAGGGTACTGTATCCGCGCAGGAGCTTTGCGTTCATGGGCCGTTGCCTCTTGCGGGAACAGGACGCCGCGGCAAGGTGCTGCTGATTTTTTTTGAAAACGGTATGTTTCCGAAAGAGGGAAAGGAGCTTTGCCGCCCGGAGTTGCTTGAGCAGGGGGAAAATTCCGCTCTGCGGGGTCTGGCTTTTCACCTCAAGATGTCCGGTCGTTTGTTTGCCTACCCTGCGGAGACAGCGCCGGAAAGGCACACCCGTCTCATTCTGCATCTGGACGATGGCAGTATGATTTTTTTTGATGACGCGCGCAAATTCGGTTACGCACGTGCGGTGACGCCCGCAGTACTCAGAGAATGGAAGTTCTGGCGCAAATTGGGTCCCGAACCTTTTGAGCTTGACGATGACGCCTTTGCAGCGCGCTTTGTCGGAAGAGGCGGCGCAATCAAGGCGCTGTTGCTCGATCAGTCGGTTATTGCCGGTGTCGGCAATATTTATGCGGATGAAAGCTGCTTTCGCGCGGGTATCCGTCCGGACGTTCCGGCGCGCGCCATTGGCGCGGCCCGTTTGGCTCGCTTGCGCAAGGCGCTGGTGCAGGTATTGGAGGAATCTATTGAAGCCTGCGGCAGTTCGATCAAGGATTACCGCACCGCACGCGGCGATGCCGGGGCTTTTCAGAATGCGTTCAAGGTATACGGCAGAAGCGGGGAAAACTGCCTCATCTGTGGGACGGCGCTCCGGACGGACAAAATAGCCGGAAGAACAACTGTATACTGCCCGAGCTGCCAGAAAAAATAACCCGCATTTTTGAAGAGGACAGGAAGCCCTGACACTGCTGGCGAAATCAGCAGCCTCAAAAATCAGGAACAGGTCGCGTTTTTGCGGCGCCGTAAACCGGTTGATTTTTCTGCCTTTCTGTCAAGCCGTCTTGGCGGCTTGGATGGCAAAAAAATGCGAAGCGGAGTTTGTCATCAATCTGAGGACAGGAAGCCCTGTCCGGTGTGTTGCGACGCCTTGTCATGATGTCGGATGCGGGGTACTCTGCCTCTTGCTTTCGCGGGCTTTGCGCCCGCTCACACGCAACACGGAAAGAGACATGAAGAAAGTCATTACCCGTTTCGCGCCCAGTCCCACCGGGCATCTGCATATAGGAGGCGGGCGTACCGCTATTTTTTGTTGGCTGCTGGCCCGCCATTTCGGAGGGGAGTTCAGGCTGCGCATTGAAGATACGGACAGCGAGCGCTCCCGGCAGGAATATACCGATTCCATTCTCGCTTCCATGAAGTGGCTTGGGTTGGACTGGGATGGGGAGCTTACCTACCAGAGCCAGCGTCTTGATATTTACAACTCCTATGTAGACAAGCTTCTTGAAAGCGGCCATGCCTACTGGTGTGACTGTTCTCCGGAAGAAGTGGAGGCCATGCGTGAGGTGGCCCGGGCCAAAGGTGAAAAGCCCCGTTACAATGGCCGTTGCCGCGAACGGGGCCTTGGCCCTGGGGAAGGACGCGTCGTGCGTCTGCGTGTCCCCGATGAGGGGCGCATTGTCTTTGACGACATGGTCAAGGGGCATATCGCCGTGGATGTCGCCGAGCTGGATGATATGGTACTGCGCCGGGCAGACGGCATGCCTACATATAATATGGCTGTTGTGGCGGATGATCACGATATGGGCGTAACCCATGTACTGCGCGGTGACGACCATGTTTCCAATACGCCCAAGCAGATTCTGCTGTACCAGGCATTGGGCTTTGAATTGCCCACATTTGGTCATGTGCCCATGATTCTTGGGCCTGACAAGCAGAAGCTGTCCAAACGCCACGGCGCGCGCGCGGTGATCGAGTATGAACAGGACGGCCTTCTGCCGCAGGCTCTGGTCAATTATCTGGTGCGTCTGGGTTGGTCCCACGGGGATCAGGAAATTTTTTCTTTGGAAGAACTGGTTCAACTGTTCGACGGAACAAGCCTGAACAGCGCCGCTGCCGCCTTTGACCCGGAAAAGCTGCAATGGCTCAACGCCCATTACCTGCGCGAAACTCCGCCTGCCAGAGTGGCGGAAATGGTTGCCCCCTTTGTGGAAAAGCAGGGTGCCAGCCTCGGGCGAGAAGCATTGGAAAAGTTGGTCCCGCTCTATCGTGAACGCGCCGCCAATCTGGTGGATCTTGCGGCGGACATGGCTTTGTATCAGGCTGGAGCCGATATTGAATGTGAGGAAAAGGCCGCCAAATCCCTGACGGACGAAGGCAAGGCCCACATTGCTGCCTTGCGCGGCATATTCGCCGCCTTGCCCGAATTCGATGAAGCCTCGCTGGAAGCGGCCATTCATGACTATGTGGAAAAGGGCAGCCTCAAATTCAAGCAGGTTGGCCCGCCCTTGCGAGCAGCCCTGATCGGACGGGCGGGCGGGCCTTCTGTGCACCTGACGTTGTGCGCTCTTGGCCGTGAAGAAAGCTTGCGCCGTTTGGATCGGGTTCTGGCCTGATCGGGACGCACAGGGCGCATCGAAAAGTTTTATGCCGGGACAGGAAATATATTTCCTGTCCCGGCATAGTTGTCTCGCGTATTTTGCCGTGCCGCCGCTCTGGACGGAACGGCACTTGCGCCTTATTTAAAGAGACACGCCTTGAGCAAGAAGGGCGTGAAAACAACCGCATTCATTTTATGCCGCCGGAGCAGCCATGCAGCTTTACAATACCAAAACACGCAAAAAAGAAGAATTCATTCCTTCCCGCCCCGGAGAAGTCGGCATGTACGCCTGCGGTATTACCGCCTATGATTTTTCACATATCGGGCACGCCCGTTCGGCCGTGGTGTTTGACGTGCTGGCCCGCTACCTTCGGCACAAAGGGCTGAATGTTACTTTTGTCCGCAACTTCACCGATGTGGATGATAAAATCATCGCCCGCGCCAATAAGGAAGGCCGGACAAGCGAAGAGATTGCGAATACCTACATTGACGCATTTCATGAAGACATGGATCGGCTGAATGTGCGCCGCGCGGACATTGAGCCGCGGGCCACGGCCTATATTCCGGAGATGCTCGACCTTTGCCAGAGGCTCATCAAACAGGGCCACGCCTACGCCACGCCTTCCGGGGACGTGTACTTCCGTGTGCGTTCCTTCCCTCAGTATGGCAAGCTGTCCGGTCGGGATGTTGACGACCTGCGTTCCGGCGCACGTGTCACCCCCGGTGAAGAAAAGGAAGATCCGTTGGATTTCGCTTTGTGGAAGGCTGCAAAACCCGGTGAACCGTTCTGGGAAAGCCCGTGGGGCAAAGGGCGCCCCGGTTGGCATATAGAGTGCTCAGCCATGAGTGAGAAAAATCTTCCTTTGCCGCTGGATATCCACGGGGGCGGACAGGATCTGATCTTCCCCCACCATGAGAACGAGATTGCGCAGAGCGAGGCCGCGCTGGGCAAGGAGCTGGCAAATTATTGGGTGCACAACGGCTTTGTGCAGATTGACTCTGAAAAAATGTCCAAGTCGCTGGGCAATTTTAAGACTATCCGTGATATTCTGGAACACCGTCAGCCTGAAACGCTTCGCTTCTTTCTGCTGGGCAAGCACTACCGCAGCCCGGTTGACTTCAGCTTTGAGGGACTGGACGAGGCTGAGCGCGGCCTGAGGCGTATTTATGAATGCCTTACTGAAGCATCTGCTGCGCGTGCCCGCGACAAATGGAAGCCCGGCGTGCTTCCGGAAGATATTTCCGGTGAATACGCTGCACTGAGACAAGCTTTTTATGACGCTATGGAAGATGACTGTAACACGGCCAGCGCCTTGGGGCATGTCTTCGCCACGGTGCGCCTGGTCAACCGTATTCTGGAAGATAAAAAACTCAGAAACCTGGAAGGGGCGAAAGCTCTGCTGGATGATTTTGCCGTGTTTTCGGCCGCCTGGACGGATATTTTCGGCGTGTTTGGTGCAGACCCGGCAGTTTTCTTGCAGGAATTGCGCAATACCAAGGCTGTCCGCATGGGGCTGGACACGGTGAAGGTGGAGCAATTGCTCGCTGAGCGGGCCGCAGCCCGGGCGCAGAAAGATTTCCCCCGCGCAGACGCCGCGCGGGACGCTATTGCCGCCCTGGGCGTGGAGGTGCGAGATACCCCCACTGGCCCGGTATGGGATATCGCCTGAACAGGAGAAACGATTGAAGTTCCATTACGTCACAAAGCTTGTTTGCAGCCTGATGTGTTCGGCGGCCCTGCTCTTGTGTCCCGTGACCGCCCAGGCGGCCCTGTTCGGGGAATTCACCCTGAAAGACGAAATGGATATGGGGCGGGAATTCGATGCGTTGGTGCGTTCTTCCATGCCTCTGGTTGAAGACCCGGAAGTTAAGAATTATGTGCAGGGCATCGTCAATCGCATTGTGAAAAAACTGCCCCCGCAGCCGTACAAGTTCCAGACCAGCGTGCTGCTTGAGCCGTCGCTCAACGCCTTTGCTACGCCGGGCGGCTTTGTGTTCGTGCATACCGGATTGATCCAGAATCTGGATCATGAATCCGAACTGGCCGGAGTTCTGTCACATGAAATTGCGCATGTGACGCAGCGGCACATAGCGAAGCGCATGGAACGCGGTCAGGTCATTTCGCTGGCGACGCTGGCGGCGGCCATTGCCGGGTTGGCGGCAAGCGGCGGCGGAAGGGCCGGAGGCGCGGCCATGGTGGCAGCGGGCGCGGCCGGTTCAGCCGCCATGCTTAATTACAGTCGGGCGGACGAAAGCGACGCGGACCGTTTCGGCCTGCGCTATCTGACAGATGTAGGGTATAATCCCGCCGGGCTGAGCGGAGCATTCCGCAAGATACAAGAACTCAGTTGGGGCAGGGCTGGCTCCATTCCCACCTATTTGTCCACGCACCCCGGCATTACGGAACGATTGAGCGTGCTGGAGGCGCATCAAAAAAGCCTGCCCCGAGCTCAACGTGAACGCAAGGATGACGACCGGCGTTTTTTGCGTGTGCGAACTCTGATCTGGGCCCGCTATGGTGATGCGCAACATGCAGAGCAGGTGTTTTCTTCAATGGACGCCAAGGACCCCATGCGCTTTCTGGGCATGGGGATACTTTCCGCCCGGCGTAACCGTGTGTCTGATGCGCAGGAGTCATTTGCCGAAGCGCTCAGGCTTGCGCCAAAGGATGAGCTGATCTTGCGTGAAGCGGGAATTTTTCAGTATAACATGGGAGATGTTTCTCAGGCCCGCAAGTTGCTGGAAAGTGCTCTTAAGCTTGATCCTGATGACTATATGGGGCTTTTTTTCTACGCCCGGCTGCTCGACGACGCGGGGCAGGCGGATACGGCCCTGCAAACCTATGAGAAAGTGTTGCGCTATGTGCCCGAGGATGCCGAAGTACATACCTATTATGGCCGCTCCCTGGGCAAGAACAACCGGCCTTTTGCCGGATACCTGCACCTTGCCTATGCTGCGCTGTACAGTAACGACAGCCGCCGGACGGAATCATGGCTGGACAAGGCGCGCCCACTGGCTGTGACCGATGCGGAAAAAAAGGATCTGGCACGCTTTGAAGAGCAGCTGAACACTCGAAAAAAACTCTGGAAATAGAGCAAGTTCACTTTGAAGTTGCTTATGGAGGCGGGCAGGGCGAGAATTCACCGCGAAGCTGGAGTTGACGCGATTCACTTGTGGCGTAGTTGCCCGGCGGGCGGATCGCAGGGCTGTCGAGCCCTTAGGGCATACAGGCATAGACAGCGCAGGATCCGGCTTCAGGCGTGAAGCTGATGGGGCAGAACATAGGGTTCTGCTCATGTATAATCTTAAAGTTAAACCGCTCCAGACGAAAAAGGATAGAGAATATATGGAAATGCATGGAACCACCATAGTTGCTGTGCGCAACGAGAAAGGCGTGGTTATTGCCGGAGACGGGCAGGTGACCATGGGAGAGCGCATGGTCATGAAGCATAGCGCTCGCAAGGTGCGTCGCTTGTACAAAGGGCGGGTGATCGCGGGATTCGCCGGAGCTACGGCGGATGCGTTTACGCTGTTTGAACGTTTTGAGGCCAAGCTGGAAGAGTGCGGGGGAAATCTGGTACGCGCCGCCGTGGAACTGGCCAAAGACTGGCGCAAGGACAAATACCTGCGTCAGCTTGAGGCGTTGCTTCTGGTGGCAGATGCCGGGCATACCCTGGTTCTGACCGGCACCGGAGACGTTATTGAGCCTGATGACGGTGTTGCGGCTATTGGTTCCGGAGGACCTTATGCCCTGGCTGCGGCCCGCGCGCTTATCCGCCGGGGGGGGATGGATCCGGAGGCCATTGCCCGTGAAGCCATGTCCATTGCGGCGGAAATCTGTGTGTTCACCAATGATCACATCACATTGGAAAAACTGGATTCAGAATAGCGTGTTGTATCCCGGCTGATGCCCCGGCTGTTTTCTGTGAAATCGACCGGATGGAAAGGCATAACGCCTCAGCGGAAGGTGATCATGAATTATCAGGACAAGTTTTTGCACTACATGCGCGACCGGGGGATGAATGTCACTCGGCAGAGATTGCGGATTGCCGATATCTTTTTCACCCTGCCGGGGCATCATACCCTTGAGGAGCTTTACGGCATCATCCGGCAAAGTGATCCAGGTATCGGGCAGACCACAGTATACCGCACACTCAAGCTGCTTTGCGAAGCCAACCTCGCTTTGGAATTGCAATTTGGAGACGGCACAGCCCGCTTTGAACCGATCTCGGCCAAGGCGCATCACGATCACCTCATTTGCCAGCAATGCGGACGGGCGGTAGAATTTCACAGTGACGGAATTGAAGGGCTGCAAACCGGAATTGCGAATGAATACGGTTTCAAGCTGCTCGGTCATGCCCACTATCTGTATGGGATATGTCCGGAATGCCGCAAAAAGGGCGTGGACTAGTCCAACCTTCATAGTGTGGAACGCCTCGTAGGAAGGATTGTATGAAAAAGAATGAAGAAGTACAGTGCCCGCATGGCAAGCGAGAAGGCTCCCTTGTACTGTGTGAAAAGAAGGCTGAAGAAATAGGGGCATTGCCAGTGTGGGTTAATAAGGAGGACGGACGCATCATTGTTACGCCCTTCTGGTGTGCGGAACGCTGCAAATTGCAGGGGGGCGAAGGGCATTTATAGTGTGCTCCGAGCCAGTTAGTATTGAAATTTTCCATGCGGTTTTCGTGAAGGATTTTTTTGTGCAGACTGTTGTACTTATTGCCACCGGCGGCACCATTGCCATGAAGGTAGATCCTGAACTCAATGCGCCGCGCCCTGTATTCAATGGAGACGAACTTCTGGCTTTGCGGCCCGACATTGCGGGGTTGGCACGATTGGAAGTGCGTAATTTGTTCAACATGCCTTCCGAGCATATGGGGCCGGAGCAGTGGGTCGTGTTACAGCGCGCGGTGAGCGCGGAGCTGTCCCGGCCGGAAGTGGCTGGCGTCATCGTGTCCCACGGCACAGATACTATGGAGGAAAGCGCGTGGTTTTTGGATCTGACGCTGGATTCCCCCAAGCCCGTAGTATTGGTGGGCGCACAGCGCAATGCGTCTGAAGCTGACTTTGACGGCCCGCGCAATTTGTTCAACGCCGTACGCATCTGTCTGTCGCCTGAAGCGCGGGAGAAGGGCGTGGTCATTTGTCTTAATGATCAAATTAATGCGGCTCGCGAGGCCTCCAAAACAAGCACGTCGGAAGTTGCCACTTTTAAATCCGGGGATTTCGGCTTTCTCGGGCAGGTGGACCCCGATGCCGTGCGCTTCTACCGTAGTCCCACACGGCGGCAATATCTGCCTCTGCGCGAAGAAACACTACCCCGTGTGGATATTGTGCCTTCCTATGCCGGGGCCGATGGCGCGCTGATCTGCGCTGCTATGGAGGCCGGGGCAAAAGGAGTGGTCATGGCTGCTCTGGGCTGCGGCAACGTGCCCCGCGCACAATATGACGCCATGCGGGAAGTCATGGCACGCGGTGTGGTTGTTGTGGTTGCCAGCCGTGTGCCCAACGGACGAGTATTCCCTCTCTATGGATATGAGGGGGGAGGCCGAAGCCTGGCCCAGGCCGGAGCCGTGTACGCCGACAACCTTTCGCCGCAGCATAGCCGGGTGCTCCTGATGCTCGGCATCCAGCAGGGCCTGAACGCCGAAGGCATCGCCCGGCTATTTGCCGGATAGATGGGGTATTTGTGGGGGGGACGCTGTCTCTCAAACCCCGTGGCAGGGGTATGATGCCCCTGCCACCCTCATTATCGTATCGTCAACCTGTGTGTCAGCGCATTATGGAGCGATAAGTTCGTCTCCGCCATTATTGTGACGTTGTTGCGCGCAACAACGTCACGAGTGCATTCTGCTATTAAAAGTATTTTCCAGCCAGACCCTATGTTCTGCCCCGGCGACGGCTCCAGAGTGATGAGGGACGGGGGGAATGATTCCCCCCGGAGAATTTTAAATAACGGCAACAGCTTCGATTTCCACGCGCGCGCCCTTGGGAAGGGCCGCCACGGCCACGCAGGAGCGGGCGGGAGCGTCGGCGTTAAATACCTGGGCGTAGACTTCATTGACAGCAGCGAAATCAGCCATGTCGGTAATGAAGACCGTGGTCTTGCACACGTCGGCCGGGCTGGCTCCGGCGGCTTCAAGCACGGCCTTCATGTTGGCAAGTGCCTGGGCCGTCTGTTCTTTCACATCTGCCGAAACCAGTTCACCCGTGGCGGGAACCATGCCGATCTGACCGGAGAGGAAAAGCATGTTGCCGGAACGATTGGCCTGAGTATAGGGGCCGATGGCGGCGGGAGCGGCAGGAGTGGAAATGACGATTTTCATCAAAGAATTCCTTATGGTTAGTGTTGAACTATGACGTGTTCTTCATGAGAGCATTTCAACGTTGAGATGCTCTCATGGTATTACTGGCGTATAGGGGGAATTATTCCCTCCGGCGGGATTTGGGGCGGAGCCCCATAGAGAGGCCCGGAGCCTAAGCCCAGTTGAAGGTGAAAATCTGTTCAATGTCCGGGTGCAGGCTCAGGTGGACGGGGCAGGTGTGCGCGGCGTTGATCAGCGCCTTTTTCTCCCGGTCGGAATATTCCCGTTGGGGCATGTTGAACGTGACTTCAAGCTTGCCGATGCGGCGGGGTGAAGCGCTCATGGTTTTGACGACTTCAACGGTCATACCGGTGATGTCGATATCGTGAGCGCGGGCGTAGATGCCCATGATGGTCGTAGCGCATGAGGCCAGCGCCGTGGCGCAGAGGTCCGTGGGAGAAAAGGCTTCTCCCTTGCCCTGATTGTCTACGGGGGCGTCCGTGATAATGACGGCTCCGCTGGCGTTATGTACGCATTCCACGCGCAGATCGCCTAGGTATTTTTCACTGATGGTCGTCATACATGACTCCTTGGGTAGAAATTAAAATTAACACTTGGGAAAGTGTGCCTTGCGTTCAGTTTTGTCCCGTGCCGGAGGCGGAACGGGGCAAAGTGCGGCCAGCCTGTCCGCCGTGTCGGCGTAATGGGCGCGCACGCCTTCTTCTACTTCTCGTGGGGTGCCGTGGAGCAGAAGATCATAAATGGCGTAGTGACGGTCGTATAGTTCCTGAGCGGTATACAGAGTTTGCCACTGCTGGAACATAAGAAACTTTGTCACCGACCGGCAGTAGCGCCAGGAAAGTTCGGTAATCAGAGGATTATTGGCCCGCTTCAGGATGAGGCGATGAAAGTCGGTTCCCAAATCCGCCCGGACTTCGCATTCGCGGTCTGTATCGGGCGTCTGGCGAAGTTTTTCCAGCACGTCTTTCAGCTCAGCCCAGTCATGGCCGTTCATTCGCGCATCAACTGCTGCGGAAGCGGTCGCTACGGCTTCAAGTGCACCGGTGACTTCATAACGGTTGCGGATATCTTCAGGCGTGAGGATAGTAACACAGCGCCCGGCACGGGGATGAACCATGATAAAGCCGTCATTCTCAAGCTGAAGCATGGCCTCACGCACGGGAGACCTGCTGATGCCGCATTCTTCCGCAATGCTGAGTTCACTGATCCGGTCGCCACTGCGTAGCCTTCCATTGCGAATGCGATTTTTTATCAGGCGGACAATCTGTTCGCTGTAGCTTTGTTGTTTGAGCGTTGTTTGTTTCATGGCGACCATCCGGAATGGAGTTATTACTATTTGGCCTGCGGATTCGGGCTTGCCATGTCCCCGTATACAGCATTGAGCAGGCGCAGGGCGGAAGGGTGGATACGGGCAATGACTCCGCGTTTTCCGGCGTTGATGTAGAGCGGATCCAGATCAAGCAGGCTTTCCTGAATAAACACAGGCAGGGCATATTTTGTTCCAAAGGGGCTTATTCCCCCCGGAGCATAGCCTGTTTTTTCCTCTGCGTTTTCCCGCGTGCTGGGCTGAAGGTGGGGGAAATGGGCAAGCTTCTCCAGTTTGTGCAGAGAGACACGGCAATCGCCATGCATGAGCACAAGAAGAGTCTGAAGATTCTCTCCCTTGCTTCCGTTGTCAAAGACCAGTGTTTTGATGATTCGATGTTCCTCCAGCCCGAGTTGGGCTGCCGCATCCCGCGTGACCCGCCCGAAGCGGAAAACATAATCTATCCGAAGTGCATCTTCTCCTGCTGCAGATAGAATCCGGAAGGCTGGTGCCTCATCGTTTTGTTCAGGCATGAAAACCTCTGTTCGGAACAGGATACAATCGTGAAATCAAGCCTTTCCTGTCTGACGTAAAAACGCCCCTCGTGAAGCTCCAAAGGAGCCCGGAAGGGGCGGCCTCCGCGGGATCTTCAAGTCCATGCCTGGATCCCGATGAGAGCATATGGCTGAATACGGAACGTCATGGATGGCATCATCCGGAAAACAGAGAGAATTGTCAACAATAACCGTCGACAAAAAATGTATCCAGTTGAATATTATGATAAAACACTATGAGTATTAATC
>JAEXGX010000240.1 GCA_023450535.1 Pseudomonadota bacterium
GTTGTCGAAGAAGCCGAGTATTTCTGCTCGTTATCTAGATTAGAGACATTACGGGCGCAAGGAACCTCCTGGTCGAATCTCCTGCGCACCACCCTAACCCTTCTTGTGGAAGACGGAGGTTTTGAAAACGCGTTCCTAGCCACGCTTTCAGAAGACGCCAGCAGCTATATGATTGAAGATGAATTCCCCCAGGCTCAGTTACGGGAACAAATAGGGAAACGCCCTTTGAAAAATGGATTGCTTGGACGGTCTTTTCTGGAAGGGAAGGCTTTCTTTGTTGACCCCGAAAGACCTGCTCCGTATAGCAGCGGACTTTGGGGCGAATTAAATGGGTTACCGGTGTTTACTTCGTTTATATGTCTTCCTTTATTACTCGATGGCGAGTGTTGCGCTGTGTTGTGTCTGACTAATTCTTCTTCCCGCCGCTTCAGCAATGAACTTTGCCGCTTTGTCCGACTTGTCGGGGAAAGTCTGCAAACTACGCTGGAAAAAATTTCATTAAAGTATCGCTTGAATTCTTTAAGAAAAAAACTGTGGGGAGGGCGTGTTTGATTGTCAGAATGCGCCTGCTCTGGCGTTCCAACGCATTTTAGAACATTTCAATGTTAAAATACTTAAGAAAAGACTACATGGAGTCGTCAGAATCAAGAGGGGCTTGGCTATACATAATTTTTATTGCTCTATTGGAATAGCCAGCCTGAGCGAACAGCCCATACCAGTTCAAAGGTCAATAGCTCCTGTTGTTGAGACATCAGACCGCGCAGTTCATCTTCATCCACAAACATTCCGTCCGACACGCGGGCGGGGTCGGGCTGAGGATGGGTGCGAACAGGTCCGGCTACATAACAGCTGGCATTCAGCCGCGCGCCATGCGCATCTGTATACGGCAGGGCGGAAAGCAAGCGCAGGCGGGGGGCAACAATACCAAGAGCGTTTTGTAATGCGCGCAATGCAGCCCCTTCCGTAGCTTCGCCAGCGAAAACTTCATCCGTGACAGAGATATCCCACAAACCTGGTTGCCGGTGTAGGGAAAGGGAACGCTTTTGCAAAAAAATTCGTCCTCTGGCATCTTTGAGGCAGACCTGCACAATTCTTCTGGGCAGACGACGGCGTAACGCAAGAGAACGTGGCACCAGTAGAAGAGGTTGATCAAAGGAATCGGTTACCTCTATCAGATCATCTTCCTGTGATGTGTTGCCAGCCTGCGACATATCGTCGGATGTGACAGGTCCATTCAAATACGGATATTTCAGAAAAGATGAAACAGCCATCATAACCTCGGAAAATTCGGGAAAGTTTTATGGAACAATTGATTGATGTATCCGTTCCACAACGTCTCGGCCCGTGTGACGCCGTTGCCTTGTCAGAACTGGAAACTCTGTGTTTTTCCGCGCCATGGAAGCTGGAACAAATTAAAAGCGCTCTGGGATTGCCCCATTTCATCGCATACGGCATTAAATCTCAAGGAGTATTACAGGCTTATATTGCACTGGCGCACATTGCTGATGAATTGGAGGTACTCAATCTGGCGACGCACCCCACGGTGCGGCGTGCCGGTCTGGCCAGAAGTCTGTTGAGGCATACGTTTAATGAAGCCCCCCACCAGGGAGTGGGACGGATTATTTTGGAGGTGCGCACCGGCAATACTCCCGCCCGCAATCTATATACCTCGTTCGGCATGACCCAGATAGGGATTCGCAAACATTACTATGCCGATACAGGGGAAGACGCACTGGTTCTGCATAAACTCCTGGAAAAAAAAGCTTTGTAATGTTTTCCCATAAAAAAAGGCTACCTGAGCAGCCTTTTTTTATGGGAAGGATAGAGAGAGCCAGATCAGGAAGCGGGAGTCTGCCCAGTTTCAGTAACCTGGCTGGCGGGGGCAGAGGTTTCCGGTGCCGGAGAAACGGGAGCAGCAGGAGCTTCAGTTTTAGGGGCCGGTACTTCTTCAAACTGGATATCCACAATGGAAGATCCCTGATCGGAACTCGTCCGGGTCATCAGGTTATAGCCGAGAGACGTGGCGATGAACAGCACTGCCAGAAATGTGGTCAGCTTAACAAGAACGCCTCCCGCTCCGGTGCTGCCGAATACGGAGGAATTGCCACCACCGCCGAAAATCACGCCCATGCCTTCTCGTCCGGCCTGCAACAGCACCAAGATGATCAGCACAACGCAGACAATGACATGAAGCGTCAGAATAATGGTCTGCACGACAAACTCCTTACTCAGGCCGTAACAATCTTGATAAAACTTTCAGCCTGTAAAGAAGCACCTCCTACCAGTACTCCATCCACGTTGTCAAGGGCAAGAATGGCGGAAGCATTCTCTGCTTTGACGCTTCCGCCATACAAAATAGGGAGTTTGCAGTCTTTACCGAAATGTTTTTTCAGCAGGCTTTTGAGCAGCGCGTGGGCTTCCAGTATATCGTCCATTTCAGCACTCCTGCCCGTACCAATGGCCCATACTGGTTCATAAGCCACCGCCAGGTGGGATAGCGCCTCCGCTGTCACGCCCGCGAGTGCGAGAGTTATCTGACGCTCCAGCACATCAGACAATTCGCCACGTTCGCGTTCTTCCAGCGTTTCCCCCACACAGAGCATGACATTAAGGTTTTTTTCCAACGCAAAATGCAACTTCCGTCCTATAAAATCGTCGTTTTCCCCCAGCAGGTGCCGCCGCTCGGAGTGCCCTACAAGAACCCAGGACGCTCCGCACGACTTAATCATGGCAGGAGAGATTTCTCCGGTAAACGCACCTTCTTCTGCCGGGTACATGTTTTGCGCCCCGACGCTGCCATTATGAAAAGCACGCA
>JAEXGX010000187.1 GCA_023450535.1 Pseudomonadota bacterium
CGGCAGGGCGTAGTACGCCCTGCACCCCCAATTATTACACTATGTTATAATTATGGGGGTCCGGGGGAGATTATCTCCCCCGGCGGGGCACGGGGCGGAGCCCCGGTTTCTCAACACTCTGGAAAGGCCGGGAGCAATTCCGGCCTTTTGCTGATAAAGTCTTCAGGAGCCCGGAGGAGGAAGGGGAATATCAGTCTTCATAAACGGCGCGCAGATCATATTCCATGTCAATGCCGTCGTGCAGGGAGCCGGTGACAAGGCAGCCGCCCTTCATGACCCGGGCGACGCGTTCAAAAAGATCATAATCTTCTTCATCAATCCCCATGAGCGCCCGGATGGTAATTTTTTTGACGCGGCTCTGCCCCTTGTCATTGGCGTCTACCTCCAGTTCCGCTGAAAGTTCCAGTGAATGATGGCGCAGACCTCTGCTCTCCATAGCCGAGTTCAGCGAAGCGGCGTAACAGAAGAGCGCCGCCGCGCCCAGCAGCTGTTTTGCCGTGCCGCCGCGCTGTTCGGGAGGAATGCCGGTGTTGTCGATAATGATATCGCCCAGCGCTGCTCCGCCCGTGTGAATGGTGTGGACATCTCCGTCGCGTTGATAGGAAACGTTAAGCTGCATGGAAAGCTCCTTGATATCCGGCCGCGCGGGCGAGGGGGGACCACGCGGCCGGGAGGTTCAGGCAGAGTTCGGACAGGGGATCAGGCGCAGTCGTGCTTGTCCCAGGGTTTGCGGTTGTCGCGTTCGATTTTGAGCATGAGGGCGTCGTTGGCATCCTTCAGTTTGGCGATTTCCCTCGCCTTGAAATTCAATCCCTTGAGCACGGCATAGGCGGGCGCGGCTTCGACGTTGGCGGGCAGGGGAAGATCTCCGATCCATGCCGCAGTGGGGGCGATGCAGGCGGCGGGCAGCGTCTTTTCCAGCACGACGCCGCGTTCAATGCCCAGGCCGTAGAACAGCGCTGTGGAGCGCGCGGCAACGATAATGAGCATTTTAGCGGAGGGAATGGCCAGGGCCTGATCCAGCACAGCGAGCAACCCGGCTTCGTCTCTGACGCCGTCCACCACGGAAAGCTCACTGCCCGGCGCAATGGGTTCTACCACATAGCCTGCGGCTCGCGCGGCGTCAGCAATACTTTCGCCCGCCACTGCTCCTGCCAGAGCTTCGGCTTCAAGATCGTCCGTCACGGACAGAGGCACGAGCGCGCCCTTGCGGCGCATTTTGGCAAGCTGTTCCGCTTCACCGGATTTGAGCAGTTCATCCGCGACATCCGCAAAAATGAGGAATACGTTTTTCCCGGTAGCCATATCAAGCTCCTTGTCTTAAGGTTTTTTCCTGAACATGACGGGCCAGCAGTTCGCCGTTGGGAGAGAGGAAAAACCAGACAATTCCGGCATCTTCTTTTTCGCGGCGGACACGCAGCAGCGGCGTGCGCTGCCAGTAATAGATTTCGTCATGTTCGGGCGTTTTATGCACACGAAGTTTTCCCATGAGAACAATGGGTTCCATGAAATCCACCCCCACACCGACGGCACGGGCCAGGGCGAACAGTGTCTGTTCAAGAAGACTCTGAATTTCGGCGCCGGTCATGACCGTTCCTCCAGAGTGTCTTTCATGAACAGGGTGGCGATGAAGGCCAGCACGCTTCCCCCAAGCATGAGTAAAAAGGCGTCGCCATAGGCGGCCAGCTCTGTGGCGCCGTTTTCTACGCGCCAGGCCAGCACTGCGCCGAACAGGCTTTGCACTACAGCGGCAACCGCCGGGCCGCTGCAGTTGAGAAAGCCACAGGCGGAGGCCAGGGCAGATGGAGGGACGCTCTCCTTGATCATGGTGAAGCTGAGTGGTCCCATGCAGGTTGTAGCGATGCTGAGAAACAGGCCAAGCGCGGTGAGCGTCGTGAAGGAGAACGGTTCTCCACGGTGCAGGCAGATACAGGCCAGGACGAGGCTTTCCAGAAGGGCGGCGGCCAGCAGAAAGACGCGGCGGGAGTGAAAAACATTGTCCGAAAGCCAGGGAAAGACCATGATCAGCAGCAGCGGCCCCAGAGACATGATGGAGATGCTGAGCCCGGCGGCTTCCTTGCTCAGGCAGTTGGCCTGCATGAGGTAGGCCCCCCACCAGGTGGTGAGCAGGGCGAACAGATTGCCGACCATGAACATGAACCAGATGAAGATGAGCCAGAAGTTCTTCAGCTTGGCGACTACCAGCAGCCCTTCCTTCAACGCCTGGATATTTTCATGGACGGAGGGCCTATGGTTGCCGCCTTTGTCGCAATCCGCGTCGTTGAGCAGGACGCAGATTGCGCCGCCCAGCAGCAGGGTGAAGATGCCCGCTGCAAGCAGTGCCGCACGCCAGCCCATGAGATTGCCTGCCGCGACCAGGGGACTGGCCGCCAGCAGCGTACCCAGCGCGCCGCAGCCCGTGAGCACGGAGCAGTATTTTGCGTAGCTGCCCGGGGGGACGAGCGAGGCCAGGATCTTGTAGGACGGCACATTGCTGGCCAGGGTCAGGCCGAGCAGAAAGCGGCAGACCACGGCGGGGAGAAGATTGTCACAGAACGCGAACAGGATGCAGAAGATTCCGGCAAGGGCTTGGTAGAGGGCCAGGGTTCTGCGTCCTCCCACAATGTCGGCCAGCAATCCGGAGGGGATTTGAGTCAGGGCGTAGCCCAGCATGGTGGCCGAGCTGATCAGGCTGAAGGAGGCCGCGTCCAGCGAAAAATCCTTCATCAGATCCACGGCCAGCACGGACGGACAGACCCGATGGAAGAAGCTCAGGGCATAACCGGCACTAAGCAGGGAAAGGACGGCCAGAGGGCTAGTCAATTTCAGGCGGGCGGACATGGCATGCATCTCAGGCCGCCTTTGTCAAACGCCATTTGCGCAGGGCCTGCCAGCTGTTCCAGCAGACAAAGGCAATGGTGATTATGTTAAAGAACAGAGCAATGGGACTGGTGAACATGACGCTGAGATCATTGTTATTCATGAGCAGCGTCTGCTGGAGGGATAGTTCAAAGGATTTTCCCAGTACGAAACCGATGATGAAGGTGACGATGGAATAGTTTGCCGCGCGCATGATAAAGCCCGCAAAGCCAAATACTGCCATGACGTAGACATAGAAGGGATCGGACTCCATGGCATAGGCCCCCATGACGCAGATAAACAGAATGACCGGAAACAGGACTTCCTTGGGGATATCCAGCACACGCACGAAGATGCGGATGCTGAGGAAGCCGAGCAGCAGGGTGGCGATATTGCCCAGAATCATGCTGCCGTATACGCCGTAAACCATGCGGCCATGTTCCTCGAACATCAGGGGGCCGGGCGTGATGCCATGCACGATGAATGCGCCCACCAGCAGAGAGGCCGCCACGGAGCCGGGGATGCCAAGGGTGAACAGAGGAATGAGCGCCGCGCCCACCACGGCGTTATTGGCGGTTTCCGGCGCGCATACACCCTTGATGTCGCCCTGCCGGAATTTGTCGCCGGGTTTGGCAGCCTTTTCCGCGACGCCGTAGGAAAGAAAGCAGGCCACGGTGGAGCCCAGGCCGGGGCATGCGCCGATGCCCGATCCGATGAACGCGGAGCGCAGCAGGGTAGGAACAAGGCTGAGAGCTTCTTTCAGAGAAAGATCGTTTTCAGGATCTTTGTAATCTACGGTCAGCATGTCTTCAAAGGTGCATTCCCGGTTGTCGCATGCCGTGCATTGGCGGATGATTTCGGCTACGGCCAGCATACCGACGCCGATGGTTGCCACGGGCAGGCCGGATTCCAGTTGATACAGGCCGAAATCAAATCTGGGCATGCTGGCTACCGGTTCCATCCCGATGCAGGCGCACAGAATGCCGATGCAGGCGGAAATGACGCCGTTGAAGAAGGATTCGCTCTCCAGTGCGGCGATGAGCGTCATGGCCAGAATAAGTACGGAAAGCAGCTCCGCCGGGCCCATTTTCAGCGCGTATTTCGCCACGGATCCGGCTACAAGAATGACCAGGAGCGTGGAAAAGAGATCGCCGAACACGGATGAGATGAGCGCCGTTTTCATGGCCTTGAGGCCTTTGCCCTGCCTGGCCAGCGGGTAGCCGTCGAAACAGGTGGCCGCAGCCTCGGGCGCGCCGGGCGTGTTCAGAAGGATGGCAGAAACGCTGCCCCCGAAGCAGCCGCCCTTGTTGATGCCGACCAGAAAGCCGATGGCGCCGATGGCGGGCATGAAATAGGTGAGGGGAATGACCATAGCGATGGCGATGGGGCCGGACAGGCCGGGGATACAGCCCACCACGATACCCAGGGAAACGCCGAGAATGACGTAGAGGACGTTGACCAGCGTCAGTGCGTCCATGAAACCGTTCAGTATGTCCATGAGAACCTGCCTTCAGTTTTTTGAGGAGAGGGTGCCTTCAGGGCAGCATGACGCCCAGCCCTTTCCACAGTGCGGCCCAGATGGTGAATACCGTGGCGGCGGCGACAATGGCGAGGCGCAGGGGCCTGCGCTCCCCGCAGAGCAGACAGCAGGCGGCCATGACAATGGCCCCGCCCGCGAAATAGCCCAGAAGGCGCATCAGGGGCATGGAGGCCGCGAGCACGGCGAGAAAGGCGAGGCAGTGGGCGAAGGTCGTCAGGTTGATGGCGGCGGGTTTGTTTCTGCCTGCGCCTGTGACGATGGTTTTGAGCAGATTGGCCGCCGCGCAGAGGATCATGATCCAGGCCAGGATATCGGGCAGCAGGGAGGCGGGCATGCCGAAACCGGGGTATTCCGGCGTATGTGCGGGAATGATCCAGCCCAACAGGGCGATACCGAACAGAATGGTGAACACGGAAGAAGCAATGTTGGTGCGATACATGATGGCCTCTTGTGTTGACGGTTGCGAGCTTTCCGACCGGGATCGTTCCGGTCGGAAAGCTCGCTCGGGAGGTCCGTTCAGTTCCAGAGTTTGCGGTTGTCTTCCAGTTGCTTCCGCAATATGTCCGTCAGTTCGGCCGAATTTTTATAGTTGGGGAAGAAATGCAGTTTTTCATCCACAAGAGCCTTGAAATCGTCGGAAGTGACGATGAGTTCCAGTTCTTGCTGAAGCGTTTCCAGCACATCGGCGGGAAAGCCTTTGGGCACCACGATGACGCGGTAGGCGTCCATGACAAAGGGGGCATCCATGATTTCCGTTACGGACGGCACATCCGGATAGTGGGCGGTTCGTCCGTTGGTGGTCATAGTCAGAGTACGCACTTTGCCCGCGCGATCCTGTTCGAAGTGCAGGCCGCCGGAGTAACCAATATCGCCGTGTCCTCCGATAATGGCCGTGACGATGGCGGAAGGGGATTGCCCCGGAATGAAATTGACCCGGGCGCCCGTTTCCCGGGCGTATTTTTCCATGACCTGACGGTCCTGGGCGGTCTGGAACAAGTAGTTGAGCGGCTTTTCCGCAGTTTTGCTTGCCTCAAGTGCTTCACGCAGGTTCTTCCAGGTCTTGTCCGGCGCGACGATGTAGCTGGCGTCGCCGGTAAAGATCGCGCAGACGAAAATATAGTCCTCCATCCTGAATTTTGCCTTCGGGTCCAGACAACTGTATGTAAAGTTGCTGTCCGCACCCAGGCCGATGGTATAGCCGTCGGGCTTTGCGTTTTTCAGGGTCATGGCGAAGGCGCCCAGACCTCCGCCCGAGACGTTTGTAGCCACGAAAGGCTGGTTGAATTTTTCAGACAGTTTCAGCCCTATGACTCTGCCTACCATGTCGATGGAAGAGCCTGCGCCGGAGCCGAGCAGGAATTTCACGGGGCGTTCGGGCCATTCGGCCAGGGCGGATCCGGAGACGCAGAGTGCACCCAGGGCGGCGGCAGCGGCGATACTCAGAAAGCGTTTGAACATGGGGGTCCTCCTCGGAGAATAAAAGGGGCAGGCCGGTAAGATTGCGTTGCCGCCATGACGTGGCAAGCTGTGTCATGGCGGCCGCCGGGTTTTAAATTATCTGTCTTTTACGGTATAACCGTCCGGATTCTCAATCGCCTGGTACAGGACGCTTCCTTCGCAGTCTTTCGGGTAGGGCAGTCCGAGCATGTAGCAGATGGTGGGCACAAGATCCGCAAGCTGCACACTGCGCTCCATTTCGTAACCTTTTTTGAAGCCGGGGCCGTAAAAGACAGACAGGGTATGCAGGTCGCCCAGGCCCCATTTGTCCGTGGCGAAAAAAGCCCCGTGCTGGGAGCCGTATTCGGGCCACAGGGTGTAGATGACGTCACCGCACTGTTCTCCGCCCATGCCGATCAGACGGGCAGTTTCCTTGGTCATGCAGCAGGCCACGGGATGCTTGCCGGTGACCGGATCAACATAGGCATACAGGGCGTCGATGATATCGCGCTGTACCTGGTAATAGTCTGCGTCCTCCACGATGCCGCCAGGGTATTTGCTTTTCAGATTGACATAGATATAGCAGGTGCGCTGCGGGAACGCCTTTGACTTTTCTATGACTGGTTCGGCATTGGCCTTGAGCATGGCTTCGGCCTGAGCTTTGCCGAGATTTTTGATGGTCAGCTTGACAGCTTCGTTGGGTTCCTTGCTTTCATCCACGGCCAGCAGCCCCGCGTCGATGAGCGGTACCGTGGGGGCAAAAGGCGCGCCGTCCGCCTTGGAGCCATGGTCGGAAACCAGAATGATCAGCGTTTCGCCGTCATCGGCACAGTCCAGCAGCCTGCCGAGCATGGCGTCGGTGGAGCGGT
>JAEXGX010000307.1 GCA_023450535.1 Pseudomonadota bacterium
ATTACCACCCATGCAAGCCGCGCCCGCCTTTTCCCCCCTGCCAGCATGGAATTGCGGCTTGATGCGTCCCTTTCTCTGTCGCGCAGAGTGGATGACGCGCGCCAGTTGCTTGCATCACTGGCGCAAGCAGGAACACAATCCGAGATGCAGCATGCTGACGGTAAAACGGGCGTAAGCAGAGAGGTAAACAGAGAGCGGGTTGTGCACCGTGAAAATTCAGGGCCACGCCCCCCGCAGTCGGGGAAAATGAATGCTCCAAAGTATAAAAAAACGGGAACCTGATGAAAAAGAACCTTTCCGCGTTGGTACTGTTTTTGACGCTCAGCGCATATTGTTCTCCAAGTTCTTCCCTTGCAGATGACGCTGTGCCGGTTAATACCGGAAAGGGCGGTTCCGTTCCGGAATCCGGCAGCGCGGCATTATTCGAGGAGGCAAAGGACTGGCTGATGAGTCGTGGAGGGAAAATCCTGAATTCTGCGCGAGACGAGATCCGTCGCCTCGTTGGTCTGGATGGCGCGACGCCCGGTACTTTGGCCGAGGTGAACGGGCAGGCCATTTCTCTGCGGCAAGTGGAAGCTCTGTACGATATGCGCACTGCGGGAAGCGAAGCCGCGCAGGCCATTTCACTTGACGAACTGCGCGCCGGCTATGCTTCCTGCCTGCAAACGCTTGTGGCTCAAATTCTTGTCCATGAGGAACTGGTGCGGCGTGGCCTGATGGTTTCCGAGGCGGAAAGAGTTCAGGAAGAGCGGCGCGTCAGCATGGAATACGGGGTGGAACCAGGGCCGGAATTTGACGCGTTTATTCAGGATGAAGGCATCGATCCCGCCCTGTGGAGGGAGCAGTTATATGCGTTCCTGGAGCTTGAGCTGTGGCAGAATGTGTTGGCCGCGAGCATCAGTCCTTCGCCTGAGGACGTCTCCGCCTTTGTGCGCAAGCATCCTGAATTGACGGAAGAGCCTGCGCGTTATGTATATCTTTCCGTCAGTGGCCCGAAAAAATCCGTGGTCGATGCGGCGCGCAGCGGGGGAAAAACCGACCCCGAAACGCTTGGTAAACTGGGGCTGACAGTGGAAAAGCTGGAAGACGCCGCAACGGATCTTCCTCCCTCGCTTGTGGCTGCTCTTGATGAAATTAAACCGGGGCAAAGCCTTCCGGTTCAGGCAGGGGGAGAGCAATGGGGCTATGTAATTCTTCTGGAAAAAGAGGACGCTCGCCCCAAAAGCGCGCTTGAACTCTTCGCCTATGCGCAGGAGGCTCTGCGCCGGGAGCATCTGCCCACCCTTTATGATGCATGGCTGGAAGAGGCGGTAAAGGGCGCGCATATCCGGATAGTCCCGCAATTGCAGCCCCGCAATGTGCCCCGCCCGGCCCCTCGTCCTATTCCCGAGTTCGAACGCGAGGACGAAGAGGGGAATGCCTTGTTGGGGCAGGATGAGTGATCAGAATGATGACAAACCCGCGCTTCACGGAGTTTGGCCGTCTAAGCCACGACCTATTTGTAATTTTTGGGGCTGCTGATGTTATCAGCAGTCTCAGAAGTTTGCTTCTGATCCGGGTTTTAACGTTTTTTCTCTCTTTTCATCATTTGTTGCGTCCGGCGCAAAAAGACGGTATCTGATAATCCATTGATGAGGTGTTTCTCCCTGAACACGTTATGGTCGGGCAACATTATTGCCGAATCGGGACTTTCCCGGAGACTTGAGGATATGATGATCAAAAATTCCCTCAGCATATTTTTTGCCGCCGCACTGTTGGTCGGCCAGTTGTGTGGGGCGGCGCAGGCCGCTCCTCTTGCCCGGGTTGTCGCCGTTGTCAATGGTGATATGATCACTGAACGGGAACTGGACAAGGCGGTCACTCCCCAGTTGGCGAAGGAAGGTCTGAATCCGGCGAATCCCGGAGATGCCGGAGAGATCGAGCAGATTAAAAAAAGTGTCCTGGATAATATGATTAACGAAAAAGTCATGCTTCAGGCCGCGCAGAAGCTGGGCATTTCGGTTTCCGACGAGCAGGTGGATGCGGCCTTTCAGGGCGCGATGCGCGACAGCCAGCTTTCCGAAGCAGAATTCCGGCGGCAGATTGCTGCTCAGGGTCTGAACGAGGAAGAGTTTCGGGAGCGGCTTCGTAACGGACTCATCAGCCAAAGTCTGGTGCGCCGTATGGTCTTGAACAAGGTCGTTGTCACGCGTGATGAGATTGATGCCTATTACCGTGAACATTCCGGCGTCATGCCGTCGGGGCGGGTGCGGATAGCGTTGTTGATCTATCCCTCTGATGTGGACGCGGAGGATTGGGCGCGGCGGATCGGCAACGACAAGAATAAATTTCTCGATGCGGCCCGCAAGCTTACTGTGGGGCCGAATCAGGAAGGCGGCGGCGACATGGGCGTCATGGACGTGGCCGATCTTGCTCCTGCCTTGCGTATGGCTGTTTCCGAGCTGAAAGAGGGACAGGTGTCTCCCCTGTTTGCCACCCAGGTGAGCATGGCGCAAATATGCTTGTTGGAACGCGCCGAAGGCGAGAATGACGGCGGCAATGTGGCCGGGCCGGACGATGCTACCCGCGCCCGGATAGAAGAAGTGTTGGCTCAACCGCGCCTGCAGGCTCGTTTGGCGGACTATCTCCGCGATCTGAGAAGCAAGGCTCTTGTGGATATCCGCTATTAAGGCAGGAATGTCATGACATTGGAAGAACTGGGGGCACGTCTGCGCGAGAAGCGTATCGAGCGTGGCTTTTCCATTGAAGATATCGCTGTTCGATTAAAGGTGCCTCCTCGTGTGCTCAAGGCCATTGAGGAAGGTTGCCGGGATGAATTGCCTCATACCGTATATATCCGTAGCTTTGTAAAGAGTTGCGGAACATTGCTTGGCATTGACGCAGGTGAACTTGCCGAAATGCTGGCCGCTCTGAGTGAAGGCGGCACCGCCGTTCCCGAACCCATCAGACCCAAGGGAATGATGGAGCCGCAGATGGACGGAGAAAAAGGGCACGGTGCAGGACTGTTATTCAAACTGCTGTTAATTGCTTTAATCGGGGTGGGTGGATACGTTTACTATACCTCCACCTACCGGGAAGAAATGCCGTCGGTGCTTCGTTTCGGGGACGACCGCCACGCGCGCCCTGAGATCTCGAGCGCGACGGAAAGCGATGCGCCTGCCGGGAGCCCTGCTGGCGCTCCCGCCGGGGATATGGCACAGAACGAGGAAAGTGGCGTTCCGGGCTTTGTTGCAGAAAACCCTTGGGGAGAACCCGTCGCACCGCAGATATCCGGCGATGAAGCCGTCACGCAGGTCGCGCAGATGGGAGAAGTTTCTCCTGAGCCGGCGCCTTTGGCTGAGCTGTCTGCCCTCCCGGAGAATGGCTCTTCTGCTGCCGAGAATCCGGTTTCGACCGGAAGCACGGAGGCCGGGAGCATTGAAACTCCGGCCAGAGAAGGAAATGCTTCCTCTGTGGAGAATGCTTCTGCCATTACAGCTTCCAATGAGCGCTGGACCTTGCGCTCTCCGGCGGGCGCCCGGCACAAACTTGTCGTCACCGCACGGGAGGATTGCTGGCTCTCCGCCAGCGCCGATGCGGACGCCGCGCGTAAGGGCGGAACCCTGCCCAAGGGAGAAACATTCACAGCGGAATTCAACGATCGCCTGACCTTGCGCCTTGGCAACGCGGGGGGCGTTGATGTGTTTTATGATGGCATAAAGCAAAGTGCTCCCGGTAAACGGGGGGGCGTCATGACGGTGACG
>JAEXGX010000371.1 GCA_023450535.1 Pseudomonadota bacterium
CGGTCTGGTTGGTGAAAACGGTGCGGGCAAATCCACCCTGATGAATATCCTTTTTGGCATGCGCGTCATTCAGGAGACGGGCGGCTATGAAGGAAAGATTCTGATAGACGGCTCCGAGGTCAATTTCCGCAGTCCGATGGACGCCTTGAAAGCGGGCATCGGCATGGTACATCAGGAATTTTCTTTGATTCCCGGCTTTACCGTAGCGGAAAATATTGTCCTTAACCGCGAGACGTTGGTGTACAACCCTCTTGTGGAAGCCTTTGGCGACCGTCTGACCACGCTGGATCGCGCCGCCATGACCAAACGCGCGGACAGCGCCATTTCCAAGCTGAATATCGAGCTCGACAGTTCCACGCTTATTTCCGAACTGCCTGTGGGTTACAAGCAGTTTACGGAAATCGCCCGTGAAATCGACAAAAAGGGCACCCGGCTTCTGGTGCTGGATGAACCCACTGCCGTGCTCACCGAGAGCGAGGCGGAAATTTTGCTCGATTCCATGCGCCGTCTGGCCGGGCACGGCATTTCCATTATTTTTATTTCGCACCGTCTTCAGGAAGTGATGAGCGTGTGCGACGATATCGTTATCCTGCGGGACGGCGAGGTCGTGCTTCAGACCACTCCGGCTCAGACCAGCGTGCGGCAGATCGCCAGCGCCATGGTGGGGCGCAGGATCGACCGGGGCGAAGCGGAAAAGCACGAGGAACGTGTGCCCGGCAAGCCCGTCATGGAGATTAAAAATCTTTGGGTGGACATGCCCGGTGAAACCGTGCGCAATGTCAGCCTGACCATTCGCGAGGGCGAGATCCTCGGTATCGGCGGCATGGCCGGGCAGGGCAAGCTGGGTATCGCCAATGGCATCATGGGCCTGCACCCCGCCGGGGGCAGTATAAGCTTCGAAGGTAAAGATATCGCGCTCAACAACCCCGAGTCTCCGCTCTCCGCCGGTATTTCCGCTGTGTCCGAAGACCGGCGCGGCGTGGGGCTGCTGCTTGAAGAATCCATCGCCTGGAATATTATCTTTACCTCGCTTCAGATGCAGGGCCGTTTTCTCAAAAAGTTCGGCCCGGTGAAAATTCGTGATGAAGAGGCCATTGCCGAGTGCGCCCGCAAGTATATCCGCGATCTCGAAATCAAGTGCACAAGTGAAAAACAGCATGTGCAGGAGCTTTCCGGCGGCAACCAGCAGAAAGTTTGTCTGGCCAAAGCGTTTGAAACGCGCCCCAAGTTGCTCTTTGTGGCTGAACCTACGCGCGGCATTGACGTGGGCGCGAAAAAAGTGGTTTTGGACACGCTCAAGCAGTACAACCGCGAATACGGCATGACCATCGTGGTCATTTCCTCTGAACTGGAGGAACTGCGTTCGGTCTGTGACCGTATCGCCATTATCGACAAGGGTGCCGTAGCAGGCATCCTGCCCGCGACCACTCCGTCTGAAGCCTTTGGCTACCTGCTCATGGGCGCCGGGGCGGCGGAGGCCGAAAAGGCTGCGGCGGAAAACTCCAACGGCACGGAGGCGGCAAGCGCATGAACCGCGTCAAGAAATTTATTGAAGAAGCCGGCTGGCCCCGCATTCTCATCGCGGTTTTCCTGGTTGTGCTGTTTATTATGGCGCCCTTTGTGGGCGTGCCCGTGGACGCTGCATTCAGTGACACACTGGTGCGCTTCGGCATGAACGGTGTGTTGGTGCTGGCCATGGTTCCCATGGTGCAGTCCGGTTGCGGGCTCAACTTCGGCCTGCCGCTCGGCATCATCGCCGGGCTGCTTGGCGCAGTGACCAGCGTGGAGCTGGAAACCAAGGGTATCCCTGGCGTGTTGACCGCCATGCTCATCGCCACACCCATCGCTGTGGTGCTGGGCTGGGGCTACGGGCTGCTGCTCAACAAGGTCAAGGGCGAGGAAATGATGATCGCCACGTATGTAGGGTTCTCCTCCGTGGCCTTTATGTGCATCATGTGGCTGATGCTGCCCTATTCCAGCTCCAACATGGTGTGGGGCTATGCGGGCAAGGGGCTGCGCACCACGGTTTCCGTGGAGGAATTCTGGCAGAAGGCGATCAGCGATATCGGGGCCTTTAATATCGGAAATTCCTTTTATTTCCCCACCGGGATGTTTCTCTTTTTCCTGCTGTTGTGCGGCCTGATGTGGATGTTCATGCGCACACGCACGGGTACGGCCATGACCACCGTGGGCTCCAACCCCGAATATGCCAAGGCCAGCGGCGTGAACATCAACCGCATGCGCACGCTTTCGGTCATTCTTTCCACCTGGCTGGGCGCACTGGGCATTATCGTGTATGAGCAGAGCTTCGGTTTCATTCAGCTCTACATGGGGCCGTTCATGATGGCCTTCCCCGCCGTGGCGGCGTTGCTCATCGGCGGAGCGTCGGTTAAGAAGGCCTCCATCGTCAATGTGGTCGTGGGCACCTTCCTGTTCCAGGGCATTCTGACCATGACGCCCTCGGTCATCAACAGCATGCTCCAGACCGACATGTCCGAAGTTATCCGCATCATCGTGTCCAACGGTATGATCCTCTATGCCCTGACCCGCGTGACGAAGGTGAGATCATGAAAAGGATGACCGGCGGCGAAGCCGTCAAACTCTTTTGCGTCCGAAATGCCGTGCCCATTGTCTTTCTGGTGGTGAGCACCATAGGCATCTATTATTCCCAGTTCACTGCCGAGTATCTGATTC
>JAEXGX010000256.1 GCA_023450535.1 Pseudomonadota bacterium
GCCCTTGCCTGCGGCATCCCACCCTTCAAAAATCAGCGTACTGGAAATGCCCTTTTTGTAAGCCTGAAAAGTCAGCTCCCGCAGTTCTTGTTGCAGCGCGGGCAGTTCCTTTTTATACGCGTCGTGCTCTGCGGTGACAGAAAGATCAATGGCTTCCAGGGTGGAAATTATTCCTTCCCGCGTGATGTCATCCGCCTCTTCTCCCACTTCCGCCCGCACACGAATAACCTTGGCGTCCCGGGCGGCGACGGCCCGTTCCACCGCGCTGATCACGGCCCGCACCACGGCCAGGTTACGATAATTTGCGTCGGCCGCATCTACTATGGTCCAAGGCGCGTCAGCCCGATCCGTTAGAGTAATGGCCTTGGATGCCGCTTCGGCCAAGCCTTCATAATTTTCCGCCGTTTTCTTGTCATACGGCGTGAAGTGATGCAGATCCTTGTTTTCCAGACGTTTTTTCAGTCGGCGGTCATGCGTTTTTTTGTCCAGATGCAGCCAGATCTTGGCGAGAGCCATGCCCGAATCCGCAAGGCTGGTTTCCAACCCTCGCCAATGATGCATGTTGGCATTGAACTCATGTTCCTTCAGTTCCCCACAGCAGAACAGGCGCACGGAAGGGCCGTACCAGCCGCCCACAAATACGCTCGCCCTGCCCTCGGCGGGCAGGCAGCGCCAATAGCGCCACTCGGCCGGGCGCTCCCGTTCTTCATCGGTTTCCATCCAGAACACATAGTTGCGCACAAACTTACTGTCCATCCATTCCGACAGCAGGTTGACCACTGCCCCGCGCCCTGCGCCGTCAATTCCTGCGACGGTGATCAACAGGGGGATACCCCGCTCCATACACTGGCGCTGTGCCTCAAAAAGCCGCATGCGCAGTTGCGGCGCCAGTTCGGCGTATTCCTTATCACTGTAGCGCCGACCCAGGGCGACGGTTTCAAACATGGTTTTCTCCTTCGGACAATTTAATTCTTTTGCGTTGCAGTCGGACGCCTGGAAGTCTTCAAATCGACGGTTTCAAAATCAGCCCGTTCCAGATAGGGCCGGAGCGTGACGCTCATGCCGAAATTTTTTTTGATCAGCTTGCCGCCGCACGCGATTTCCGCAAGTTCAATGGGACAATCTTCGGAAATCAGAACATGCAGTTCCAGTCCCTCGTTTCCCGCGCGAGCGAAACGGGCCGCACGCACCACCTGTCGATGGCTCTTGTCCATACGCTCCGCCAGATTGAGAAAGAGGGAAAGACTGCGAACGTCATCCCGGATATCCTCGTTGAGCTGGAGGAAAAGCGGCTGTTTTTTGGACGGACGCTTGCGATGAAAATACGCCAAGGCAGCCATAAGCTCAATTTCCCGGTCAGTGAAGCCGAGCAGTTCCGTATTACGGATAAGATAATGACTGTGTGCGTTGTGGTTGGCAAAGGCGATAAAAATACCGATGTCGTGCAGCAGCGCGGCGTAATACAACAGCTCCCGCGAGGCGGGCAACACACGATTCAGCCCCAATGCCCCGGCGCTGTCGAACAGTTCCAGCGCCAGCTTCGCCACATGAAAGGAGTGTTTTTCTTCAAAGCGGCAAAAACGTGCCAATTGAAGAACACTCTCCTCTCGTGAGGGCAGTGCCATCCCTTCATGCTCCGGGGACATACGCATGAGGCAATCAACAAGAATGCCATTCTGAAGGTTGCGGCTGCTGACGATAACGCTCTCAAAGCCCTGCTCTTCCATCACGGTTTGAAGAATGGCCGCCCCGGCGATGAGCACGTCAGCCCGATTCGGGTTAATGCCCGGAATCTCACGGCGCGCTTCAAGCGTGCGGGAACACAATTCCCGCACGGCCCGGATCAGCCCGTCGTAGCTGAGCACATGCCGGGACGCTCTGGACGGCCTGCCCGTACGCGCGGCGTCCGCATCCTCCAGGGCGGCGGCAATCTCCGCAAGATTCTGGGCCGTGCCGGAACTGGCTACAGCCTCTTCAATGTCAAAATCCGCTATACGCTGGAAGGAATGCAGAGCCGCATTGCGAATATGGGCCTGCAATACGGCGTATGCGCGGGGAGAAACCGGCCCGGTGTCGCTTCCGAAAAAAAGATTGGTCAGACGCACACAGCCAAGCTTGACGGAATCCAAATTCCTGTAGGTTTGAGAATTTCCCACGATAAGTTCGGTACTGCCGCCGCCGATATCAATGAACAGCCGCAGCTTATCACTGCGCTCCAGCCCGCTGGACACGCCCAGATAAATCAGACGGGCCTCTTCCTTGCCCGAAACCACGGTAAAATCAATACCGGTTTTTTCCTTCACCCGGAGGATGAATTCCTGTCCATTGTCCGCATCGCGCACAGCGGCCGTGGCAATGGCAACAATTTCCGAGCTTTCATACGCCGCGCACATTTCCGCCAGGCCGCGCAGTACGCCTATGGTGCGGGCCATAGCGTCCTCCTGCAGGCGCTTATGGGTGAAACAGCCCTCGCCAAGGCGCACCATGTGCTTGACCTGATTCAGAATCGTGGTTGAGCCATCCGCGTGAATGCGGACAATCAAAAGCCGGAGGGAATTACTGCCCAGGTCAATAATCCCGATATTTTTTTCCTCCAGCGGCGCTACCCGGCTTGACATGTACATTCCAGCTTCCGCCTGAAAACATGCGAGAACAAATCGCCTTTTCTCACCGCGCGTTTCCGTTCTTCCGGGCAATCCTCCACGCTGTCGAGCTGGAGCACAACCTTGCGCGGCCGGATTTCGGCAATGCAGCCTTTCACCAGCGCCTTGTGGGTATAATCCAGGCCGTCTGCAACGCGCAATAAAGCAGCAGCCCGGCGTAAAGCCTTGCGCTCCTTGCGAGGCAACGCGGCGAAGCGGGGATGGCGAAGCGACGGCCAGGCCTTGCGGTGATAACGGGCCAGCAGAGCGACCAGCGGGCGATCCTCGTCGCCGATGTTCAGACTCAGATCTTCCTCGATATAGCGCATACCTGCTTTATGATGTCCCTTACACCCCTCGGCAAAGCCGATATCATGCAGGCGCGCCGCAAGAACAAGCCTTTTTCTCCATACGTCATCCAGACTGTGCAGTTCGGCCAATTGATCAAAAAGCGAGGCCACAAGTATGGCCACATGCCGTCCATGCCGCAAAGAGTCTTCCAGCACGGGAGATTCGGGCAAGCGCGCGGAACTGAGTTCCTCCCCCTGTTCCACTCCCTGTTCTGCCCTCTGCTCCGGGGTGCCCGGCGCAAGGTTTTCTTCCTCAACGATGTTTACAGGGGGAGTATCCTCCGCCTTCTTCTGCAACCCTTTTGGGGACACCATTTTTTGCGAAGAAATTTTTCGGGCCGGAGCTTTTTTAACGGGTTCCTTTTTCGCGTCAGAATTTTTTACCGCCGGGGCGGCCTTCTTTGCGGCAGGTACCGCCTTTTTCACCGTTGTGGAAGCCTTTTTCGCAACCGGAGTTTGTGCTGGCTGCTTTGTTTCTTCCTTTTCATCCGCAGAGTTGCGCTCGTCCTGATCCTGGGGTGTCAGCATTTCATCTTTCCTTTTCCGTGCCTCCGCACGCGGCGGGGTCATGCGGGTTACCGGCTGTAACGCCGGATCATGATCTCCTGAGAATTGATAACTTTTTCGTCTTTGCCGGGCTTCAGACGCCGGTAATTCGCATCACTTTCCAGACGCCATGCCTGCACGTTGTCGCGCAGGTGCGTCTCCAGCACCTCACTGCGGAGAAAGCTCCGCAAATCAGGATCCAGAACAGGCGCCAGAACCTCAATACGGCGATCGAGATTGCGGGGCATGATATCCGCACTGCCAATATACAGACGCCCTTCTCCATTGGCGTTGAACCAGTACACGCGGGGATGCTCCAAAAAACGCCCGACAATGGATGTAACCACAATATTCTCACTGACGCCGGGCACACCGGGGCGCAAACAGCAGATGCCGCGAACCTGAAGACGAACGCGCACCCCGGCCATGGACGCGCTGTACAGAGCGCGAATAATCTCCTTGTCTACCAACTGATTGCATTTGAAAATGATTTCACCGTTGCCGTGCTGTTGATGCAGGGCGATCTCACACTGGATCAGCTCCAGCAGGGACGTGCGCATGGATACCGGAGACACCAGCAACTCGCGGTATGCGTCACGCTGCGCGTAACCGGTCATGACGTTGAACAGATCGGTCACATCCGCGCAGATATCCGGATTGGCGGAGAACAGGCCCATGTCGGTATACATCTTGGCCGTGGAGGGATTGTAGTTTCCCGTGCCGATATGCACATAACGGGTCACCCCTCCCGCTTCCCGCCGCACCACAAGACAGACCTTGGCGTGAATCTTCATGCCCACCAGCCCGTATACCACATTGACGCCTTCCTTCTCCATTTCTTCCGCCCAGGTGATGTTGCGCTCTTCATCGAAACGGGCTTTCAGCTCCACCACGGCAGTGACCTGCTTGCCCCGGCGGCGGGCTTCGATCAGAGCCTTGACCACGGGCGAGTCGTTGCCCACCCGGTACACGGTCTGCTTGATGGCGACCACGCCGGGGTCTTCGCTGGAGCGGCGGAGAAAATCCAGCACCGGCGTAAAGCTTTCATACGGATGGTAGACAAGTACATCCTTCTTTTGCAGGTGCGCATAAATATCGCCTTCCTGAAATGCGCCGGGGACGCTGGCATGAAGAGGAGAAAGCTTGAGACGCGGCCTGTCCAGACCGTACAGGGCAATAAGCTCGGAAAAGGCCAGCGGCCCCTTGACCCGGTAGACCTGGAAAGGACGCAGGTCCAGATGTTCGGTCAGAAATGCGCTCAGTTCCCTGGCCATGCTGTTGCCGACCTCAAGCCGGACCACATTGCCAAAACGGCGTTGATCCACCAGATCCTTGACGGCCTCCAGCAGGTCGTCCGCTTCATCTTCCTCGATTTCCACATCGGTATTACGCGTGATGCGGAACTTCCCCGCACAAACAACGGTATTGCCGGGAAACAGACTCGGAAGATATTCGGCGATCAAATCCTCCAGCAACAAGATGTCGTCGCCGCGCGCGTTGGAGTCAAAGCCCAGCGAGGCATAGGTCTTGGCTTCCTTGTTCTGGGGTACGAAAATGAACCGGGAAAGATTGTTCGGGCATTTCAGCCGGGCGAAGCGGTTCATCCCGTCCCGGCTACGCAACTGGATGATAAAATTGATGCTGGTATTGGAAATGGTGGGAAAAGGATGCCCCGGATCAATGGCCTGCGGAGTGAGGATAGGATAAATTTCATTCTTGAAATATCCATCAAGAAAACGGCGCTGTTTTTCCGACAGTTGACGGTAACGCACCACGCGCACATTTCTGTCCGCAAGCTGAGGGGCCAGTTTTTTACGCCAATGCCCCTGCGCCCGGTCAAGCAGAAGAAG
>JAEXGX010000394.1 GCA_023450535.1 Pseudomonadota bacterium
GCTCCAATCCGCCGTGCAGTGGAGTCGACCGGCGGAGGGAGCCGACTGTGGATTGAAATATGAGTGCAAGTCTGAATGCTTTTCCTGAATTTGCCCGTCGCCTTGACGAGATCTGTCCGGTTGACGCCGGGCTTGAACATTCCGCCCGGGCGCACCTTGATGATCTGACCAAGCCGAAGGGAAGTTTGGGCCGCCTTGAGGATATCGCCGTGCGCTTGTTCATGATCAACGGAGGCCAGGAACCGTTGCGCGTGGAACCTGCCCTTGTGGTTGTCGCGGCCGGGGATCACGGTGTCGTGGAAGAAGGCGTCAGTGCCTTTCCGCAGGAAGTGACCGGCCAGATGCTACGCAATATTCTGGAAGGCGGGGCGGGCATCAGTGTGCTTTCCCGTCTCAACGGCATGGAAATGATAGTTGTGGATGCCGGCGGCGCTCATGATGCTCTGAACGAGGAGCAATATCCCAAGCTGAAGAACCTTCGTTTAGGCCGGGGAACTGCAAACCTTGCCCGCGAGTGCGCCATGAGCGCCGGACACTGCGTCAAGGCTCTTGAATACGGCATGGACACGGTACGCTATGCTGCTGAACAGGGTGTACGCCTTGTGGCCACGGGCGAAATGGGCATCGGCAATACCACGCCCGCCACAGCTCTGTTTTGTGCCCTGTACGGGCTGAAGCCGGAATATGTCGTCGGGCCGGGAACCGGCTTGAACACCGCCGGAATACGACGTAAGACAGGAGTGATCCACCGTGCGCTGGAATTGCACCAGAGCGTGATTGCCGCACACGATGCTCTGGGTATGGCCTCTGCATTGGGAGGCTATGAAATCATGGTGCTGGCCGGAGTGGTGCTGGGAGCGGCGGAAAACCGCATTCCCGTGCTGGTGGACGGTTTTATTTCCACTGCAGCGTATGCCGTAGCGCACGCCCTGTGTCCGGCAGTCAAAGATTATGCCTTTTTGTCCCATGCTTCTGCGGAGCCGGGCTATGCCGCTGTCATTGAAAAAATGGGACAGATTCCTCTGCTTCAACTTGGCTTTCGCCTTGGCGAAGGAACGGGATGTGCAATGGCCTTTCCCCTGTTGCGCGCCGCCGCCGCCGTTTATAATGAAATGGCGACATTCAGCGGAGCGAGTGTTGCCGGGGCGACCCGGCCCATAGGATAAGGATATGGCATATCCTCTGGAATTCAGGCGGGTGAGCCGCGAGTTTCAGGTGCGCAAGGGCATTTTGGGCGTGCGCAGTATGACATTGCGAGCGGTGGATGATGTGTCCTTGTACGTGGAAAAAGGGGAAACTCTTGGTCTCGTGGGGGAATCAGGGTGCGGAAAATCCACCTTGGCGCGTATGGCCGCAGGCCTGCTGGCCCCCTCGTCCGGAGAGGTGCTGATCGATGCTGCTCGTTTAGCTTCCTTTACGCCCCGGGAGCGCGCCCGGCGTATTCAGATGGTGTTTCAGGATCCTTTTTCTTCTCTGAACCCCCGGCTCAGCGTGGGAAATTCAGTGACTGAACCGCTGCGCATGACAAGGCCGGAACTGTCCTCTGCCGCCTTGCGGGAGCAGGCGTTTGCCTTGCTGGAGAAAGTGGAGCTGAGGCCAGAGCAGGCCGATCTTTTTCCGCACGAGTTTTCCGGCGGGCAACGTCAAAGGGTGGCCGTGGCCAGAGCGCTTATCGCCGACCCTGCCCTGGTGGTATGCGATGAGCCTGTTTCCGCGCTGGACGCCTCTGTTCAGGCTCAGGTGTTGAATCTGCTCAAGGACATGCAGGATGAAAGAGGGCTGAGCTATCTGTTTATTTCCCATGATTTGAGTGTGGTTGGCTTTATGAGCCAGCGGATCGCAGTCATGTATCTGGGGCGTATTGTGGAACTCGCTTCTCGTGATGAGTTGTTCAGTCATCCTGCTCACCCGTATTCAAAGGCGCTTCTTGCCGCTGCTCCGGGCAGAGGCGGAACCCCTCTGCCCGGGGAAATGCCCAGCCCCTTTGCTCCACCGCGCGGGTGCGCATTTCATCCCCGTTGCCCCATTGCCCGCGATCTGTGTCGGGAAATAAGCCCGGAAGAACGAGCTTTTGGCGGACATATCGTACGCTGCCATTTTCCACTATAAGTGGAATAAAATAGTTTTTTAGTCATAAATAAATATAATTATTTGTTTATGACTATTTTTTTGTGCTTTATTTTGATTATAAAAGAATATATAGTAACATACTATAATATTTTTGGGGGACGAGTGGTATGAATTTTTCCATTCGGATGAAAATACTTTCCGGAACATTGAGTCTGGTCGCAATTACTGCTATTTTCGGATTTCTTTCCTATATATTTATTGGAAAAATTTCTTCATCTACCTTTAGTATAACAGACCACTATGCCAAAGCTGTTCAGTATGCCACAGGTGTAGAGCGTATGTCGCTATGGACAGTTCTTGAAGAAAAGATTTTTCTTCTGGAAAAAGATAGCGCTGCATTCCAAAAAGTGGAAGAACAACTGACTCTTTTGTTTGGAGAACTGGACAAGGTGGATACACTGGCAAAATCCTTCAATGACAGGGAATTGCTTGAACGTTCGAAAAAAGCCCGGGAAGCAGCCACACAGTATCAGAAAAGTTTCCGGCAGGGAGTGGAACTTCTCAGGCAGAACAAAAATGCTGAAGCAGCCATGCAGGAAAACGGTAAAAAGGTGGAAAAAGCCGCTGCTGACTTCATGAAGCTTCAGGTGGATGCCTATAACTCGGCCCGTAATCAGGGCATGTCTGCTGCTATGCTGGATGAATATGTGCAGCGTTACATTATTACATCCAATATTAATACTCTGGCGCAGCAGATCATGCGGGCGGAAAAAGAGGAAATTTTTGTCAAGGATCGTGCTCATTATCGGAAAATGCAGGAAATGCTCCCGCGTCTATTTGAATTATATGATGAACTCGCCGCGATGACGACCGACAGCGTTCAACTGACGCTGATCAAAAACGCGAAGGACGCTACTACGATTTATCAGGACAGTGCAGCCACCTGGATCGCCAACGACAACAAGCTGAACGATGTGTTGGCAGGAATGGGAAAACTTGGCAATCTGGTCGTCACGCAGGCACAGGACGCGGAAAAAACCGGGTTTGCCCAGTCTGACGATGCACGTCTGCACTCAATAAAGCTGATCGGCGAATCCAACCTGATTATTGTCGTCACCGGCATTGTGGCTTTGGTATTTGGCATTGTGGTAGCCTTCTGGCTGGCTGCTCTGATCAGTAATCCCATGAAAAAAGGCGTACGTTACGCCACAGCCGTGACGGCCGGAGACTTCAGCCAGAATCTCGATGTCCATTCAAAGGATGAAATAGGCGTGCTTGCCGATGCCTTGCGCACCATGGTGGCAAACCTGAAGGAGCGCATAGCGGAAGCGGATCGCCAGGGGCTGGCGGCACAGGAGCAGGCCAGAAGGGCCAATGTGGCCATGCAGGATGCGGAAGAAGCCAGCCGGGATGCGCAGGAGAAGGCCAGAAATATGTTGTTGGCGGCGCGGCGTCTTGAGGAGGTGGCCAGCGTTGTTTCCACCGCTTCTGCAGAACTTATGACGCAAATAGAATACTCCGAGCACGGGGCTTCCGAACAGGTGGCGAGGGTAGCTGAAACCGTCGCGGCCATGGATTCCATGAGTGCCACCATCGGTGATGTGGTCAACAGCGCGGGGGTCGCTTCGTCTGTATCCAACCAGACCCGCGACAAGGCAGTCGGGGGAGAGACGGTTGTGCGCAAGGCAGTGGAAAGCATCAAAGGAGTGCAGCAGCAGTCTTTAAAGCTGAAAGGAGATATGACGCAGCTTTCCGAACAAGCCCAGTCCATCAATCAGATTATGAATGTTATTTCCGATATTGCGGATCAAACCAATCTGCTGGCACTGAATGCGGCCATTGAAGCTGCCCGGGCCGGAGATGCCGGGCGCGGATTTGCAGTTGTGGCGGATGAAGTGCGCAAGCTGGCAGAAAAGACTATGGCTTCCACCGCTGACGTGGGGCGTGCCATTCATGGCATTCAGGACAGCGTTTCCACCAATATCGAACAAGTGGAACGCGCTGTGCAAACCATTGGCGAAGCCACACAATATGCCACAGATTCTGGCGTCGCTCTGGATGAAATTGTCGCCATGATGGACAAATCTGTGGAACAAGTGCAGGCGATTGCCCGTGCAAGTGAAGCACAGTCTTCTTCCTGCAAAAATGTGGGGAGGTCCGTCAATGAAGTGAATGGTATTGCCGAAGATACGGCCAATGCCATGCGCAAGGCGGCATCTTCAGTTGCCGAGTTGACGGAACAGGCTCGTATTCTTTCCGAACTGATAAAGGATATGCAACAGGCGTAAAGTATTTCAGTACGAAATATACTATAGATTTTCCTTTCTCTGTCATTGCATGACGTAACATTTCAAGTAGTGGCGGAGAGCACTTTAACGTGAAACTACTTCGAAAGTAGTTTTAAAAGTAAAAAAGTATGAACTCAACAGGGCTCGGAGAAGTAAGATTGTGGTTTATTTAGATGTAAAAGGAATATAATTAATAAGAAATATTTGTGTAGTATAGATAATCTACTGAAATAGAAACGTTAAATTTTTTTGAATGAAAAGGCTTGTGAATGATTGCGCATTACGAGAAGCTGTATTAGTTTCTGAAACGTCACAGGTCAGACATTGTACGGCGTTTTTTCTATCTAAGGAGTCAATCATGTTTAAGAAAGTGCCTGCTCTCGCTATATGCCTGCTTATGGCGTGTGGCGCCGAAGCATGGGGCGCTTCGAGGCCTGCTGTTATGCAGTCGCCCGCCAAGGACGGCGCATACGTGCTCGAACTGCCCGGTCTGGTGAACGGCGAAAAGCATGTCACCATCAGCGGCGCGGAAAAGACCATTTATGACGGTCTCGTTCTTCGTAAGACCCGCATCAAAAGTGACGGAAAGATCGTCATTCCCCCTGCGGGCATTTACACTACAGTGCGTTGCGGTAACTGGAAGCCGTTCGACAACGAAAAAATTTACGTCGGCCCCACGCCCTTCTATTACATCAACCAGCGTTCCGCCCGCACCGTGCTTCAGAACCAGGTGTTTCAGGTTGGTGAAGTGAAGCCCATGAATCCCAACAAAACTCGCGGTTGGGAACTTGCCAGTATCAGTTCAGACACGTACATGATGCCCAATTCCATGTCCGCTGTGTTCAAGCTGGTGAAGACCACGGGCAACTACTACGGTTCCACGTTCAACGTGACCACCGGCTCTGCCGTGACCAACGACGGCGCCAATGGCAAGGCTGCTTCTGCCAAAACCTACCAGAAGCCCGGCTTTTATTCCATCACTGAAAGTGATTCCGCCGATACCAACATCATGGCCACCAACGTGGCCGCCGGCGGCCGTACTTACGTGATCGTGGATGAAATCACCCCCGAGACGGTGAAGGTGCGCGAAATGGGCACCGACAGCTGCACGGACGCCTGGATTTCTCCCGCCGAGCCGCTCATCGCCTCCTACGCCAAGGGTGACAAGTTCACCATTGGCGATGCTTCTGTGGAAGTTACTAACGTGACTGCGGACAGCGTGAGCATTCGTCTTACCGAAAACGGCAAGACCGTTGACAAGACCTTCGGGCCTTACAACGACAAGACCAGGGCCAAGCTGTTCATGTCTGAAAAGACCCGTGACATGTTCTGGATTCTTTCCCCCAGCGGGAAGGAAATTGTTTTCCTTAACGTGAATGACCCGGCCGGTCCCTTTGCGGGCGGCAAGGCTTCCCTCGTAGCGTACAAGGACGTCATCGACGTGCAGGACGGCACAGAATGGCCGCTGGATACGCGCTTTGTCGCGCGCCCTGAAACTTGAGCGACCTGCACCTTTATCCATGAGATCGTGCTTGAAAACAAGGACGAAATCGAACTGGATAATTCCAGCAACGTGTTTGCTGGACCGCAAAACTACTACAAGGTCATGATTGACGATTTCGACGGGAAGACCATCAATGCCTGGCATATTGAAGACAAGGACGGCAACAAGACCGCCAACCTTGCCGGACGCAGCCAGGGCCTACACATCGATGCTGTTGTCGGCGATAAGTGCCGCTCTACCGCTCACTTCTTCAGCCGCGTGAATTCTGCTCTTCTGCGCGAAGCTACCGCTGCAGCCGCGAAGAAGTAACCCGACGATACGACCGTATCTGTCTGTGACAGGAAGGGAGGAGTTGTTCCTCCCTTCTTTTTTTGGCAGTTCCTCATTGAAATTTTGTAGGCCGGGACACGATGTTCTGGCCGCGCAGGTTTCACGCCTCCGCAGTTGTCTTTATGCTGCAAGAGCAGAGTTGGTAGAAAATTTAACAATTTTGTAAATATGATTGCGCTTTAGATAACAAATTCATCGGGAAGTATACTCTTCCTTGCTACTTGCCAAAAAAACGAGACAAAGGTACATACGAAAACGACCGGAGTCGGCCGTGGGCGACCGTATGGGGGTTCTCTGGTTTTGCAAAAATGTAACATTTGTCCCGCTTATTTGTTGAAGGAGCTTCATATGGCCTCGTCTTATGTTCAGAAAGTCATCCGCAGTGTGAAAAAGAGCAATCCTCACCAGCCGGAGTTTATACAGGCGCTCAGTGAGGTTCTTGGATCTCTTGAGCTTTTGTTCGAGAGGGACCCTAAATATCAGCGGAACGGCATCCTTGAGCGTATTGTCGAGCCGGAGCGTCAGATCATGTTTCGTGTTGCCTGGACGGACGACAAGGGGCGCGTGCAGGTCAACCGCGGTTATCGCATCCAATATAACTCTGCTCTTGGTCCGTATAAGGGTGGCTTGCGCTTTCATCCCAGTGTGAACCTGAGCATTCTCAAGT
>JAEXGX010000444.1 GCA_023450535.1 Pseudomonadota bacterium
ATAAGTGGGCCGTCCGCTAAGGCGGACGGCCCTTTTAATCAGCACTTGGAGGGTCCGAGCACCATATCTGCATTTTCGGGATCATACCAGACGCTGTCGTTTTCTTCGACGGGCATCATGGCTTCAAAGGTGCTGTTGTCCAGGCCGGGCACCTTCATCAGGTCGTCGGCAAACTTGAACGGGGCCTTTTTGGAGGTTTCAATGATAGATTTGGCCAGTTCTTCCGTGATGTTGGCATCCGGAATAGCCATCAACTGCTCCACCGTGGCCTTATTCAGGTCAAAGGGGGCGGGTTCTTCAGCATGGGCCATGCCGCCGAACGTCAGCGTGGCGGCGGCGATGAGCATGGCGAAAAAACGTTTCATAATCCTTGTACTCCTTGAATGTTATTGCCGGGATGGCTAGCCCTTATAGGCTGTCTTGCTGGCAGGCAGACGCCAATCCTTGTTCGTGGGCGGAACGACTTCATATTCCGCAGGCTTCTTGATCTGCGGGACGTAGTCATAAGGCACACGGTAGGCACGGTATACCAGGTTGAAGTTGCCCTTCGGGTTGTACCAGGGGCTGATGTATTCCCACACGACTTCGTGATCGGGAGTAACTTCCTGAAGCTGACCGACGGCACCGTTGGTGATCAAAGTGTTACCGTTGGGCAGACGCTGAGCAGAGCTGACATAGTCGCTGTAGAACTTGTAGCCTTCGCGCAGGCCCATGGTGGCGGCGGAGTGTTCCCACACCTTTTCCAGCGTGACGGGGTTGAACTCGATGACGCGCGAAGAGTCGCGGCGGGAGTTGGACCAGCCGGTTTCGGTGGCGGGGTTGCGGCGCCCGTAGCCGGAGTAGCCGCCGTTGTCGTAAATCATAATGTTGCCCGCGCCGGGAAGACCGGCCGGAATCATGTGGGTATGATGCTGGCCGACAATCTGGCCAAGCCTGCTCAGGGCGCGGCCCTTCTGCGCTTCACCGTTCATGTACCACACGGAATCCTTGTAGTAATCCGGGCCGATGTGCCAGGCGATCTTTTTCGTCTTTTTGTCAATGATATAACTGGTCTGAGTCTGGCGGTTGGAAACGATGAGGTTATCCGGATGGAAGCAGGCGTACTTCACCGGGTCTTCATCGTACCAATGGTTCGGGCCGAGCTTGGACATGGAGTTACAGTGGATCCAGTCCGCCGCCTTGACGCCCGGAGTACGGGTAACCTGCCAGGTCGGATACTTGAACATGGTGGCTTTGAACTCATCGTCGAAAGGCATTTCGTCGAAGTGATCGCTGAAGCGGTAATCCCAGACGATCTTATTGTTCTTGTCCACTTCAAAAATGTAGTCATCATCCAGAGGCGAACGCGCGGTGAGCGTGTAACCGTTGTCTTCCGGTGTGGTAAACAGGTGCGAAAGCACCAGAATATTCTCATCCGGTTCGAAAAGAACTTCCTGCGTCGGGCTGTAATAACCGGTGGGGCTGCTGTGCACCTGGTAGTCGTGGTGCATGCCCGCGAGCGGGATATTACGTACGATTTTACCTTCGAAATCACAGATGGAAAGGTCGGCGGAATGGGGATCGCCATACGTGCGACCAGCCATCTCCGGCTTCTGGCGGGTAGCCCCCATAACGTAGCCGCCCTTGAGGATCTTGGTGGGATGCTCCAGCTCGCTGACGTGCTTCCAATCCTTCACCACGTTGCCATTCATGTCAATGAGGACGCAACCCTCCCCCGCTGTTTCCACACCGAACACGGTAAAGCCGCTCCAACACTTTTCAGGTTTGTAAACGGTGGTGCCGTGAGGGAACACGGTGGGGAAGGCATGGCCCATACGGGGCATCATGGCAACGCCTGCAGTCGCGGCCATACCCATGAGAAAATGACGTCGATTCACAATACACCCTCTTGTCAGAAGTGCGCGGTTCGCCGGACGGCGAACCCCAATTTTACATATATTTAAGCAAAAAACGTACCGTTTGCTAACTACATGTTATAGCAATGAGAAATAAAAAACTATCTTCAAAAACTGTGCGAGAGTCCGTGCGCTTTTTTTGTGATTGTGCGAATTTTCGTACACACCAATCACTTGTCACTCATGGTATCCTGATCTACGAGAATCAGAAGACAGAATGATAAAATCAGCAGCCCTGAAAATTACGTGCAAGCTGCGGCGTATCTCTGCTGTCGTCATCCGTAAGCCGCAAACTGCGACACCCGCTGCCGCGCCGTAATGCAAGTGATTTTCTTGCGTCCCCCCCTGAACACCAGATATAGCAGGGCGGGCGGCGAATCCCCCAAAAAAGGGGGGGGGCCATTCTTCCAGGAGAAAACATGCCATTAAAAAAATATATTTTTTCCCCAGTGACGGCGCTCCGCTTGCGGAGCGCCGTGTCCGGATCCGGACACGGCGAGCTGCAGTCAGGTTCCGGCACAGGAAAAAAAGGGGGCTCCCTGTTCTGCCTCCTTGTGTGCATCCTGTTGCACACAATTCCGGCTTTTGGCGCAGAACGCCTGCTGATCGGCATCCCGCGCGACCTTCCCCCGCTGGCCTTTCTCAATGCGCACGGCAGCAACCCGCGCGGCCTGTGTGTGGATCTCAGCGTCATGCTCGGCGCCATGCTCAAACGTGAAGTGCGTTTCATTTCCGCCTCGTCGGAAGAGCTGGCTCGCCGTCTGGACGAAGGCTCCCTGGCCTTTGTCGCGGGAGCTGCTTCCTTGAACGGTGCCTCGTACCACGGCCGCGTCACGCTGATCACTCCCTTCGGCCTGAACCGCCGCATTCTGGTGAGCGCGCCGGAAACACACATCACCTGCGAGCAGGATTTTCAGAATCAACGCATTCTCGTTCTCAAAAACGACCCTTTCAGCGAAACAATTATCCAAAACGGGGGCACTCCTCTTTTTTCCAGCTCGTACAGAAGTGCGCTCCAGCGCCTGGCAAACCACGAAGCGGCCGCCTTTGTCGCGCCTTCAGGGGAGGTTGCCTCCTATATCGCTCAACAGATGAACCTCACTGACGTACGGCTCATGGGACTCTCTCTTGAGCGGATTCCCGTCACCCTGGTACTCGGCCCGGACACCCCCGAACTCGCTACCGAGCTGACCAACGCTCTCGCTCACCTGGAAAATACGGGAAAGCTCAAGCTGCTGCGCGAAAAATGGCTGGGAAACCTCCTTGCCCAGGAACCTTTCTGGGAAACATACCGGGGGCATATTCTCGCCATTCTTTCCAGTCTGCTTTTGCTCAGCCTGCTGGCCATTGCATGGATCGTCACCCTGCGGCGACAGATCCGCCTGATTCGCCAGAAGCTTCGTTCCACCGAACGCCGTTACCGCGAACTGTTCGAAATGTCGCCCGACATGATGCTCGTGGTGGACGGCGAAGGGAGCATTGTGCTGGCGAACAAGGCAGCCAAGCTTATTTTACGCCTTGATGAAGGCACCGGACAGCTTGCGCTGAAAAATGCGTTGTGCGATCGGGGCAACGATTGCCTGGGTATAATGCTGGAGCACGCAGGCCGCCATAATTCCACACGGGAAGAAGTGCTGCTTCACCCGGCCCCGGATGAACAACGCATCATGGAATTCATTGTATTCCCCTTCTCCGCACTGGATAAAGGAGAAGCCCTGCTCTGCTGTATCGGACGCGACATCACGGAACGGCGGCAATTGGAAAAAGAACTTATCGAAATGGAACGTCTGGCCGTCATCGGCAAGATGGCCGCCGGCATTGCCCATGAAATTAACAACCCCCTGGGCATTATTCTCGCCAATACCGATGTGGCAAAGGAAGAAACGACCGACCCTATGATGCGCCACCTGCTGGAAACCATCCAGCGCAACGTGGAGCGCGCGGCTACCACCACCCGCCGTCTGCTGAATATCGCCATGCCCCAGACCATATGTCTTACGCCTCAGGATGCTGCTGATATTCTGCGCGACGCCCTTTCCTTTCTGCGTCCGCAAATGAAAGAAGTGAATCTCAATACCTCCGGCCTGCCGGATACCCTGCCCATACAGGGCGACCGTATTCTGCTCGAACAGGTGTGCATCAATTTACTGCTCAATGCGCTCACCAGCATGAAAGGTAAAGGAAGCATCACCATCCGGGGCGAAAGTTTCGAACGTTCCGGAAAACCGTGGGGCCGTATTGTCATTAGCGACAACGGCACAGGCATCCCACCGGAAAACATGGACAAGATCTTCGAACCTTTCTTCACGACCAAGGGTTCACAGGGTTTTGGCCTGGGGCTGTTCTGCTCCCGCCGCATCATGGAGGCACACAAGGGAACGCTGAGCGCCGCATCCTCCCCTGGCAAGGGCGCGAGTATGGTGCTCGAATTTCCTTCCGGGCCGAAAAATGGCGCGGGGGAAATTGAAACTGTGGAAGGGGCGATGTAGCGGCCCTGCTGCACGGATATGTAAGAACTGGAAGATGAGGTAGCGCCAAGGTTCGAGCGTTGGATTTTGGTAATTGAGCTTCTTTATCCTTTCGCCCTCCGGGCAGGGACGCTTTAATTTTTTTGAACTTCTGGTGATACTGGCCCGAGTATGATATCCGGCATAGAGGCTGAAGCACAAAAGCTCATCTTCCGCAGTCTCTTCACTCTACCTGCCTGCGTGGTTTCGGAGTCCGGAACTCGCCAGATAAAAGAACTGCTTAACTTTGGATTGAGCACGCGGGAAACGAGGTAGACCGCGAAGCGGGCCGGCCTCGCGGTAAGCGTGCGGATGGTGAACAGAGAGCGGAGAAGACAGGATGGAACGATACAGGAAGGCCTGCGGGCCAGTACATGGGAGGGGTATCCCGGGAGGGGATTGACAAGGGGAGGTGTCGGAGGGGAGGGCGAAGCCCGCCCATGACACACCTCCCCTTGTCCCTGCCCGAAGGGCGGAAGGAAAAAGAACTTATCCCAAACGAAATTCAGTGCTCAAACCCACATGCCAACCAATCTGCGTCAGCAGCAATATCTTCAGCCTTCATGCCACACTATCTTTCTTCCAACCCCACACTGCATATCCCCCCCCAAATACGCTACTCCCCTTCCCCAACGATAAAATTATCAATCAATCTGGTCTTGCCGATATACACGGCCATGGCGACCAGAACACCGTCCCGAATAGTATCGGCCGGCAACATGGTCACGCCGTCCACAGCATCCACATAATCGATCCGGGCCAGAGCCTCAACCTCGATCACTGCCCTCATGGCCGCGACCAACGCGCGAGCGTCGCGCTCTCCCCGGGCCGCCAGTTCCTTGCCCACGGCAACGGCTCTGGACAAAACCAGTGCTGCGGCGCGTTCCTGCGCGTTCAAATACGTGTTGCGCGAAGACTTGGCGAGGCCATCAGCCTCACGCACAATGGGGCAGCCCACGATTTCCACATCCATAGAAAGATCTCGCACCATACGACGGATAACCGCCAGTTGTTGAGCATCCTTCTGTCCGAAAAACGCCATGTCGGGCGTCACAATGTTAAACAGCTTGGTCACGACCGTACAGACTCCGCGAAAGTGGATGGGGCGGGTTGCTCCGCAAAGCTGCTTGGGCATGTCGGACTGAATTTCCACGTACGTGGCGAAGTCCGGCGCATACATCACGGATGCGTCGGGATGGAACACCATATCGCATCCTTTGTCTTCCAGAAGCGCACAGTCATGAGCAAAATCGCGCGGGTAACTTTCCAGATCCTCGCCCGGCCCGAACTGCGTGGGATTGACGAAAACGGACGCTACAGTTTTGTCGCACAAGGAACGCGATTTTTCGACCAGCGAAGCATGACCGGCATGCAGAAAGCCCATTGTAGGCACCAGCCCCACGCGCAAGCCCTCACGTTTCCATGCTTTTATCTGCTTGCGAACTTCAGTGACGCTTTCCGCAATAATCATACGCTATTCCCCTGTTTTTTTAATATTTCCTGAAAAGATTTTACGTTCCCGCACAAAATTTATCTGTTGTACAGCGGCTAGAGCATTTCAAAGTTGAATTGCTCTACTCCCGTTCAAGCCGCGCCAGTACTTCGTCGTCACAGTCCATTTTTGCAAAAGTGTGTTCCGCAGCCGGAAAACTTCCGGCCTCCACCTCGGCGACATAAGCACGAAACGCATCCTGCATGCCCGCCCCGATCTCGGCAAAGCGCTTGACGAATTTGGGAATGAAATCGCTGTACATGCCCAACATGTCCTGGCAAACCAGAATCTGCCCGTCGCACCCGGCACCCGCGCCAATGCCGATGGTGGGGATAGTCAACTTGCGTGAAATCAGTCCCGCCAGACGGGGGGGCACACACTCCAGCACAACGGAAAAAGCGCCGGCTTCCTCAACCGTGCGAGCATCCGCAAGCAGCCTTCTGGCTCCCTCTTCGCCTTTCCCCTGAACCTTGAACCCGCTCAACGCATTGACTGATTGCGGGGTCATGCCCAAATGCGCCTGTACCGGGATCCCCGCATCGGTAATGGCCCGGATGCTGTCCGCCACAGCCGCGCCCCCTTCCAGTTTGACGGCGTGGCCTCTGGCTTCTTTCATCAGCCTTCCGGCATTGGTCACAGCGTCATACACCGAAGCCTGATAGGACATGAACGGCATGTCGATCACCACCAGCGCGCTGGAACAGCCGCGAACCACCGCCCCGCCGTGCCGGATCATATCCTCCATAGTTACGGACAGCGTGTCCGGATAGCCCAGAATCACACAGCCCAGAGAATCTCCCACCAAAACGCCATCCACTCCGACAGCGTCCAGCAACTTTGCGGTGGTATAATCATAGCAGGTAAGCATGGAAATCTTTTTTCCTTCCTGCTTCTTCCGCATAAATGTCGCAACCGTATTTCGCATGCCCTTTCCTTGCCCTTCCGTTCTTGCCGCAGAAAATCAAAAAACCGTCCGCCTTCTCCTGAATTGCCTGCCTTGTGGGACAAACCACAACGCGGCAAGGGAAGGCGAACGGCTCAAGAATGCCAAAGTCCCGGCCCGCGGTCGAGAAAAAAAACGAAGAAATTCGCGAGTTCTACGCCCCGGAGCAATTTTAAAGCATTTCAAAGTTGAAACACTCTACGGAGCCGAGAGAAACGAGGCTCCTCGCGAAGCCGGAGTAGCCGCAAGTCACTCGACTCCGTAAAACTCCGGCTTCAGGCGTGAAACCTATCAGACAGAACATCGTGTCCTGGCCTGTATGATTTCAATGTTAAACTGCTCTAGCTAAAAATTGCTTCGGGGAATAACAAGCTTACTTGCTTACCTTGACCACTTCTCCGCCCTTGCGCTCGGCATCGGGCAATACCTGCCAGAAGCCCGGATCAAGAGGGGAAACCTTCAGCTCGGCGGGCTTCTTCATCGCCTTGAGCTGCGGACAATAGTCATAGGGATACAGAGAGGTGCGCGAAATGACGGAAGGATACACATATTCCCACACGATGGTCCCGCCGTCGGGATGTGTGGCGTCGGGCTTCACCTGGAACACGCGGCCCGCATAGTCTTCGGAGATAAGCACGTTGCCGTTGTCCATCTTGTACGTGGACCCCTTATACTTGCTCAGGAAGCGGAAACTACCCGCTCCGGCGGGGATATAGCGCCACACGGCCTTGCTGGTGGTCGGATCGATTTCCCACGCTACGCTCTGCCCGGCATGCGCGCCGTTACGGGTGAACAAGCCGTTGTCGAAAACCATGATGTTGCCCGCGCCGGGCTTGCCCTTTTCGACCATGACTGGTTCATGGCACTGACCGAGGCCGCCCATAGCTGTAAAGCCCTTCAGGGACCACACGATATCTCCGCTTTCCTTGTCGATGATCACAAACTCGTCAAAGTGGCGAGGGTTATACATGATGTTGCCGGGCTTAAAACGCTTGTCGCCAGCATCATACCACTTATTGGGAGGGATGATGGATACCGTGTTGCCGTGGGTCCAGTCACTCATGCCGGTAAGGGGCATATAGCGGTTGATGTCCAGATGCTCGGATGAGCTCCAGGACCATACAACCTTGCCTTCGGGGTTTACTTCAATGATCGTGTCGCCGCGCAACTTGGCGTTCTCACGATCCTGCGTACCCCACCATTGTGTGGTCTGGTTCTTCACATTCTTGATGGCCGAAGCGGGCACCTTTTCATAGCACAGGATCAAGGTATTGCCGTTGGCAAGACGGCGGCCGTCATGATGGGGACCAAGCTTCGTAGCGAAACGCCACACTTCCTTGCCGTCCCAGTCATATTCAATGGCCGCGCTCTGGGTTTCGCTGATACTCAACAGATGTCCGTCCGGGAGCAGATAGCATTTTTTGTTGTCGCCGAGGTCCTTCCAGGAATGAACCACATTGCCGTTCATATCCATGAGGAACACGGCATCGCTGTTCTCCCCGCGCGGAACCGCTCCAGGACTGTTGAAATCAACTTCCCCCGTGAAGTATTCCCGATTGTCGACTTTGGCGTAAATATCTTTGTAGTCAACGCTGATCAGCACATAGCCATTCTGTGCCTGCGCGGGATCGTAAATAGTGGTTCCGGTGGGGTACACGCTTGGCGAGGCCAGCGCGGAAGCGCTCATGCCGAAGCAAAGCCCCAGCGTCGCAGCGGCGGCGAAAAATTTCTTCATGACGAATCTCCCTGGGCTGTGATTAATAACTGTGCATTCCAGTGGGAATTTCCGATTCATACTTTACATCGCCATCTTCATCGATCGGCCCGAGCATGCCGAAAATAACGGATGTCATGCCCGGCACATTACGCAGATCCTCAGCAGTCTTGAACGGGCCGTTCTTCTCACGATAATCCACAATGGCCTGGGCCAGTGCGTCGTCCACGATGCCGTCCGTAACCTCCACGAGAACCTTGGCAGGAGCCTTGTTAAAGCTGATCATCCCTTCTGCGGCAATCCCCGCGCACGGTACAAGCATCCCCAGGGCAACGCCACAGACAAGCTTCTTCCAGATGTCTTTCATCAAGCACCTCCTGAACTGATATTCCACACGCATTCCGCCCTGCATACGTCGTGTGAAAAATATAATTTATTTTATCGTAAACCTGTTAGCCTGTCTATACAGTGTATTTTTTTCCTCAAATTCTGTATCAGAGTATTTTTATTTTGAAAATGCTCACGGATTCGAGTCCAGCGAGACTCCGCCACGAAACCGGAGTAGCCGCAATTCACTTGCAGCGTAGCTACCCGACGGACGTACAGGCACGAACAGCAGAGCAAACTCCGGCGAAGGCATGAAACCTGAGGGCCAGAATAAGGAATATTATTTCCCCGCCTTGCGGGTCTCCAGGCCGTATTCTTCCAGCTTGTCGTACAGCGTCCGCCGTCCGATGCCGAGCATGGCGGCGGCCTGCGTGCGATTACCTCCGGCGATGCGAAGCGCCTGCTCAATGGCCCGGCGCTCTGCCTCCTGTACGGTCTGCTGAAGCGAACGCCCTTCATCCGTGCCCGCAGTCTTGCGGCTTTCTCCTGCGGGAAGCTGAAGCCCCAAGGTGTCTGGAGTAAGCATGTCCTGTCCGGCCAGCAGCACGGCTCGTTCCAGCACATTTTCCAGTTCGCGGATATTTCCCTTCCACGGCTGATCGAACAACATCTGCATGGCGGCGGGGCTGACTCCGGCAATGGATTTGCAGTAACGCTCGTTAAATTTCTTTATAAAGTGCGCAATAAGCGATGTCATTTCATCCGTGCGCTCACGCAACGGCGGAAGCACAATGGGGATGACGGCGAGCCGATAATACAGGTCTTCCCGAAAACGCCCTGCAATCACATCTTCCTGAAGGTTGCGGTTGGTTGCAGTAATAAAGCGTACATCCACAGTGACGGGTTTGTTTCCGCCCACAGGACGAATTTCGTGTTCCTGAATGGCCCGCAATAATTTGGCCTGAGTAGCCAGGGTCAGCTCACCGATCTCGTCCAGAAATACTGTACCGCCCTGCGCCTCTTCCAGCAGGCCACGGCGGCTGAACACTGCTCCGGTAAATGCACCTTTGACATGGCCGAATAATTCGCTTTCGAGCAGTGTCTCCGGCAACGCCCCACAATCAATGGTAAGGAAAGGCATTTCTCTACGCTGGCTGATCTTGTGAATATGAGTGGCCAGCAGACTTTTACCCGTGCCTGTTTCACCCTGGATGAGTACCGGCACCTGTGAATCCGCCACTTTTTTTACCGTGGCGAGCACTTCCTGCATAGTTCGCCCCGGAGCGTCGATAAAGGGAGATTCGCTTTCAGCATCTCTATCTTTTGAATGCTCAAGCTGACGGTGCATGCGCCCGTGTTCCACGGCGCGCATGGAGACAATTTCCAGTTCCTGCGTTTTAAAGGGCTTGGTGATGTAGCTGTACGCGCCAAGCTGCACGGCCTGCACGGCGGTTTCAATGGTGCCCACCCCGGTCATGATCACAAAGGGAAGTACGCTGTCTACAGCCCGCACCCGCTTGAGCAGCTCAATACCGCTGATATCCGGCATGGAAAGATCACAGAGAACCAGATCATAGGAACGTTCCCCCATAGCAGTCCATGCTGCCTCGCCGCAGGGCGCGGTCTGCACGTCCCACCCTTTGCGGGTGAACAGGAGCGAAAGGATGTCCAGCCACTCGGGCTCATCATCCACGACCAGAATGCGATACTGCATACGTTTTTCCGGCCCGCTTGCGGCCGTCTCTTCTCTTCGGTGACGAGTCATCATTCTATGAGAATAATGCCTGAAGAAGATTGAGACAAGCCTGTAAAAAGGGCCTTCCGCCGGAGAGAGGGGGGAAGCGTGCGGAAGGCCCTTCTGGAATACCGGAGCTACCAGCTCAGATAAGTCCAGGAATAAAGAAAGAACCATACGGCGACAGAAAGCAACACCGAAACAACGGCGGCGAGACTTTTCCGGCCGAGCGCAACCGTGCCTCGATGAGCGTGGAACACGCCCATATACAGCGCGGCGCTGGTCGCCCACAGCAAAAAGACGGCGAAGGCGATCTGGAGGTAGAAGTAAATGCCCAGCATGTTTCCTCCCTGCCTAGAGCAGGCCGTTATACTGACTGACGGTAATGATGGCCATGATCAGAAGGGCAAGAATGATGCCCACATAATCGCGATCCTTTTCCTCCTGGTCGGAGTTGGCCATATAGTTGAAACCCTGGGCGTCGGTGGTATGAGGATGGCGTTCCATGTCGACTCCTTAGAAAGTCAGCCAGTTGAAATGAACCGCAGCCATAATGGCGGCGATGAGCACAACGATGCGCGCCGTACCGGCAATGCAGGTGATCGCAAATCCCCGCAGCCCCCACTGGGCGATTTCGCGCAGGGGCAAGGAAAGGCCCAACGCGGCGGCCGCCAGGGAGAAGTCCCACTTCACCATTTCAAAGATGGCGATATGCGCGGGCTCCTTGAATACATGGAATTGGGCGATAATCCAGCACACGATGAAGATCAGCACGAACAACGGCACAGCCTTGTGCGGCCGGGTAGCGTGGATTTCCTCGTCCCCGGGGTTGAACTTACTGCGCAGGAAGAGCACGAAAAACACATACAGGAAGCCCGCAGGCATGATGACGTGGCGCACCGGCTCAAGGTAATGAGCCCAACGGCCAGCCGCCGCACTATAACCGAAAGCGGCGTTGTACATCTGGCCTGTGTTGCCGACTCCGAGAATGGAGAGCAGGCCGAAAGCCTCATCCTGCATTCCGACCAGCCGTCCGATGACGGGCAGGAGGAAAGATGCGATCAGTCCGAAAAGCAACACGCAGGCCAGAGCGTTGATGACCTGTCCGCCCTTGGCCTTAAGCATGGGCATAAGAATAGCGGTAACGTGAGGGTCGCCCGTGGCAAGCGCACCGGCAATGTCCCCGGCATGACGGTCATCCACGCCCATGCGGCGTCCGAGCCAGATGGTGAACTGGGCGGTAAGCACCATGATCACAAAGGCGAAAAGGATCATCGCCCAGCCTGCCTTGGTGGCATGGCTGAACACAAAGTGCGGCGCAAGCATGATGATGCCCAGCGGCATCAGTTTATGGATGTAGGAAAGGCCCCGCTTCCAACTGTCATGTACGCCAAACACGTTGGCGATGATCAGGCCGAGCAGAAAGGGATTCCATACAAAGTTGGAGTTGAGAATCTGGAACAGGGGCTGGCCGTTGATCGGGCCGACCACGTTGTCCAGATAGTGAAAGAGATTTTCCAGCGTGAAGGGGTTGGGCACCCCGGCCAGATTATTACTGAAGATGGCAATGAAGAACATGGCCAGCAGGCCGGGCAGCACTTCCTGCAAGCTGTAGCAACAGCTCAGGAAAGAACGGCGCCGATCCTCATAAATATACGGGGTCTGACTCATTGGGTCTTTCTCCTGCGAGTTCGCGGTCTCAAGTGCTCCTCACCGGCCAGAGGCAGGGGCAGAGCCACGCGTATTTTCTGTGAACGTCCGCGCCTGAACCGGGGGCCGGGGCGAATTCTCTTGCCGACGGCGCCCGGTTCAGGCACACGGTCCTATTGGAACTTGTGGGCCATCCAGGCATCGAGTCCGCGCTTCACATGCTCGTGCAGACCGGTTCTCCAGTATTCCTGGTAGGCGGAACGTTCCAGCATGTTCGCGCGCAGGAAGCCTTCCGTCGTGCCGTTGACGCCCATGAGTACGTCCACGTTGTTGCCGGGATTGAAGGCCAGATTGTCGCTCTTGAACACGCGCCCTCTGACGGTGGTTTCAATGTGCCAGGCATGGATCATTTCACCGTCGAAGTTATCCACGACAATGCTGAAGATCGGGTTGCCGTCAGCACCCTTGGGGCCGTCATAGCGAGGATTGTTCTTGTCCAGAACTATTTCCTGAGTATTGTCGAACAGCAGTTCGTTCAGTTGGTAGCAGTGCCCGCACACGTCGGAACGCACCATGAAGCGGGAATCCGTGGGCAGAGGCTTTTCATTTTCCAGATACAGGAGGTTGACATAGGTCCACAGAGCGACTTTGCCGTCCTCAAAGGGCTTTTCAATATCCATTTCCGCCATGATGCGGTCGTTCACAGGCCCGGCCACGATCTGGAGCATGTTCACGATATCCTGATGCTGGGGCAGGAGATTATGCGCGTGCTCGTCCAGCGGTCCCAGCACCTTGGTTTCAACTTTGCCGTCCTTGTCGGTGATTTCCACACTCACAGTGCCGGCGGCTTCGTCAAACTCAAGCACTTTCACAGAACCGGCGCCAAGCTTGGCGCTTTCGCCAGCGCCGAGCAGCATGCGCTTGGGTTCCGTATAGGTGTACTGGATATTCTGAATAATCGGAGTGCCGAATTCCTTGATGCGCATGTAGTTGTCGCCCACAAACTCGGGGATGATCCAGGTGGAACCTTCACCGAACATGGGGTGCACGTTGTAGCGGGTCTCGGGATCGCTGGGGTCAAGGTTCTGAGCCAGCAGGAAGGGCGCGCCGAAGTTATTGCCCGAATACTTCACCACGTTCACCAGCCCCATAGCCCGGTCATCGAGGAACTTGCGGTCGGTGAAACGCAGCATCTTGTTATTTTCACCCAGCGGCACGTCCTGCCAGTAAATGGGATGCAGGGAGCCTTCCGGCTGAAGCTTCCAGAAGTCGAGGTCAAAATCCTTGCGCACGAAGGTGGCGGACTGGAAGGTGCCGATCCATGCCTTCTTGCCGAGCATGTAAAAACTTTCACCGCGCAGGGCGCGCACGTTACGGCCATTGCGCGAGGTGTAGAACAAGCCCGCTTTGGGAATCACGATGCGGTCGTTGCGCCAGTCCACATAACTGCCGCGGATGACCAGACCTTCAG
>JAEXGX010000035.1 GCA_023450535.1 Pseudomonadota bacterium
CTTCACCGCAGGCCGCATAAGCCGTTCAATAGCCCGGAACACTTCACGGGGAGGGACATCCGGTTCACGAACATCCAGGCTGATATTTGAAAAATCTTCAGGAAATACAATATGCGGCAATACATCCGCCAGCATGACGAACACATATCCCTGCCCGTAGCGGGGCAACTCCTCTTCCGCCCGGCGCGGATACGCCACAGGGTGCTTATCCGCCTCTTGCAGGGCCTGAACCGTAAATGTTGAAGCCATATTCCCGGCAGCCAATTCCGCGACACGGCGCAGGAAAGGATCATTTTCCGCCGCGCCATCGAGCGTGAAGCCCCTGGGTGCATCTTTCTTCAGTTCATGCAGGGCGGCCTTCATAAAACTCTTAACTTCAGAGGCCGAGACGGTGATGGAAAGGCGACAGTGAGTGCTGTCCGTCATATCAATGGCATATTGCATGTCTGCTCCGAAAAATCCGGCCCCCTGCACCCTGCTGGCGGCGTTCATGAAAAATGATGATGAAAGGCGGCGGCGAAAAAATGAGGCTTACCCGCGAAATGCGGCAAGGTGACGCTCCAGACCGTCGTGCCCCATGATGATAATATTCTTGTCGTGATATTCCCGGCGTCCGGCAAGCTGGAGGGCCGCATGCAGGTTAGCCCCGGTCGTCGGACCGCAGGTCAGGCCTTCCTTGCCGAGCAAACGGCGGCACGCCCGCAGGGCGTCTTCCGTGCAGACCGGAACAACGTGAGTGGCCAAAGAACGGTTCAAAACGCTGGGCACAAAGCCCGCGCCAATGCCATGCAGCGTATGGGGCGCAGCCTTGCCGCCGGACAACACGGGGGATTCCGCAGGCTCCACAGCCGCAATGCTGACCGGATGCGGCGATTCTCGCAGACGCCGTCCCACTCCGGTGAGCGTGGCTCCGGAACCGACTCCGGCGATAAACAAATCAGGCTGGAACTTCATTTCCGCGCATTGCCGGACAATTTCCGCGCCGGTGCTTTCATAGTGAATACGCGGCCCCTCCTGATTATAAAACTGATTGGGGTGGAAGGAGCCCCAGATATCGGCATGCAGGTACTCCGCAAGTTTTTGCGCGCCGTGCATGCCATCGCGGGCGGGAGTAAGCTTAACTTCTGTCCCGAGTAAACGGAGCAGGCGCGGAACGGCATCGTCTTCCGGTTCGGGCATGACGATAAACAGCGAAAGCCCCAAGGCGGCACATAAATGGGCGAGACTGATCGCAAGATTGCCGGAGGACGCCTCCACCACGCAGCCCCCCTGCCGTAGTTCGCCGCGATCCACAGCCTGTTTCAAGTATCCCCACGCCGTGCGGTCCAGAGCGGAACCAAAGGGGTTACATGACTCATATTTCAGAAAAATATTGGCTCCCACCATGCGGGAAATATGCTCCAGGCGCAGGAGCGGGGTATTGCCTATGCGATCGGTCAGGTGCATCACGCTCCGTTCTCCTTGGCTGTTTTTTGTCCGGCTTCCCGGCTGGCGTGCTGTTCTTCAAGCCGCCGCAGCAACGCGACGGCGGCCTCTTCGGGAATACCTTCGCCCACCTTCCAAGTCCAGAGCATACCATCCACTTCCAGCACGGGCAGTCTGCCGTTCAATCCGGCCCGCGCGACCAGCGGAGGTTCGGACATGATTTCCAGATCATGGCGGAAACCTGTGGTGCGCATGGCCAGGCCGAGGCTTCGGCTGATTTCCATGGCGCGTCCGGCGTCAGTATCCCAGATCACGATTTTGCTCTTCTTGCTCATGAGATGCCTCTGCGGCATGGGCGCACCCGGATTCGGGGCGAGTGTGCCCATGCCGTGATTTCTTTACGGCGTATTATGCCGAAAACTCCGGATGCAGATTATACGCCATTTCAATGCCGTCATGCAGCGAGCCGGTGACCAGACAGCCATGACGCATGATCTTTTCCACACGGGCGAACACATCGGCATCCTTTTCCGCTACGGAAACATGGGCATCAATGGTAATTTTCTTGACCCGGCCTTGCCCGAGTTCATTGCCTCCCACTTCAAGCGTGGCAGTGGCGGAAGCGTTTGAATACGCCACATCCCGCGCTTCAAGCGAACCCAGCAGAGCAGACATGTAGCAGAACACTGCCGCGCAGCCCAAAAGTTGCTTGGCCGTGCCGGAACGCTGTTCCGGCGAAACCGGGCCGTTGTCGATGACAAGTTCGGGTAAGGCGCCGCCGCCCGTTTTCATGGTGTGCACATCCCCTTCTCGGGTATAGCTGATGGTGACTTGCATGAGAAACTCCTGAAAAAAAATTGGGGGGAAAGGGAAAAGGTTCAGTTCGGAACACCGCAGCGGCGAACATTTCACCGTACGATTTATTTCAATAACATAGCAAAAACAGTGCCATATAATTTTTTTATTATTTACAGCATATTACGATAAACCATATTAATTTATGCAGACTATTTTATATGCTTTATGCTATACTTGCATATATTATTGTAAAATAATAAAGCACATAAATAAAACACATAATCTATTTTATGTGTTTTCAGGAGTTCACCATGCCGGAGTCTCCCCTCTTTTCCGCCTACCGCCAGCTTGCAGGCAACCTGATGAAAACGCTGACCCTGGACGACGTAGCGTATCAGCTTTGTTCTTTTCTGATGGATATGGTTCCTTCCGATCGGATGCTCTGGTACGCCGTGGACCGTCGAGTCGGCTCTATGGATGTACTGATCGACTATACACGAGGTGCTCCGACCCGCTCCTATTCGCGCAGTATTCCGCGCTTGTTGCAATCCCGGGGGATGCGCGCCCTGCGCCACCCCCGGTACAATGACATTCTGCTCTGCCCCCATGCGCCCGCAGTGCCAGAGGTATACCGCTATATGCGGGACGCCTTTGGCAGTGTATACAACTCCTTTCTATGCCTGCTGCTCCCTGCTGAAGACGAGCCCGAGCAGTTGCACGCCGTGTTCTGGATGTCGCTCGATCCAGACAACTATACGGAGAAAAGCGTGGACCTCGTTGCAGCCTTCCAACCTCTCCTGCGCGATGTCTCATGCCTGTTGGCCTCCGAACGAGACCCCATCGCACTGGCGATGATCGACGAAGGAACGGTGGACCTCTCCGCTGAAAGCCTGCTCCGCCGCTGCAAAGGCTTACGGGCTACAATGGAGCAGGTAGACGCCGTGGCAGGCACCCGTGCCACGGTTTTGCTGCATGGGCCAAGCGGTGTAGGCAAGGAACTGTTCGCGGAAGCCATTCATGCCCTCTCTTCCGCCCGACATGGCCCACTGGTCCGGGTAAATTGCGGAGCGATGACAGAAAGCCTGATGGACAGCGAGTTCTTCGGACACGAAAAGGGCGCATTCACCGGAGCGGCAACGGCCCATGCCGGATTCTTCGAACAGGCGCGGGGCGGCACGCTTTTTCTCGATGAAGTGGGAGAACTCTCTCCTCCCGCCCAGCTTCGTCTGCTCCGCGTGCTGGAATCCGGAGAAATCCGGCGCGTGGGCGGCAGCCGGAACATTCCCGTCGACGTACGCGTTGTTTCCGCCTCACACCGGGATCTGTGGGACATGGTACACAAAGGAACGTTCCGGGAAGACCTGCTATTCCGCCTGGAAGTGTTCCCTATCGAGGTGCCTTCTCTGGCCGAACGGCGAGAGGATATTCCTCTGCTGGCGGAACATTTCTATCATACGGCGGTGCGGGGGCAACGTCTGGAAGCCCCTCCGCAACTGACCGGAGAATTCATGGCAGCGCTACAAAACCTGAGTTGGCCGGGCAATGTCCGGCAGTTGCGGCATGCCGTGGAACGGGCCGTCATCGTCAGTCACGCCAAGGGCCGGCGCACTCTGGTTCTGGCGGATCAGGACGCCGCACGCCTTGCGTCCGGCATGCTCTTGAATTCGAGGAAAAAACGAGGGAGGCCCGCCGCCCTGCAACCCAGCCCGGAACGTATCCGGGCCGCGCTGGCCAGTACAGGCAACCGGATACAGGGCGAGAACGGAGCGGCCGCACTACTGGACCTGCCGCCCAGTACCCTGCGCAAACACATGCGCGCTCTGGGTATTCCCCTGCCCCGGCAACAAAGCCGACACGGAGCAAAGGAATGCCAGGAGGGGCTCCGCCCCTCCAAACCTCCCCGCAAGGAGCTTGACCCCCCTTGTCCCCCCAATTAGGCACGGTTGACACTACTTCTCATATACTCAACATATTGAAGGGGTTCGGGGGGAGCTTTAGCCGTAGCGAGTTTGCGATCCGTACGGATAAAGACAGCAGAGATATCATTCTCCCCGGCGGAGCACGGGGCACCTTCGGCCGTTCGCGCGGAGCGAGTTACGGATGAAGAGAGCAGAGATGAGCCCCGAAAAAACAAAACTTTTTCCTTTAGTGTCAACAGTCCCTAAAACACACCCAGCCCGTGCAGCAAAATGGCAAGGATGAGAAACGGCGTCACCCAGCGGCACAGGAACAAAATGGCGCAGGCCACGTTCCCCGCACCTGTTCCCGCCCCGGCAAAGGCCGCCCGCGCGTCTTCGCGCTTCCAGGCCCAGCCGACAAAGAGACAGAGCAGCAAGCCGTCCACGGGCAGCATGATGTTGGAGGAAAGAAAGTCGTACAGATCAAACAGGGTTCGCCCGCACACCGTGAAACCCGACCATATTCCAGTGGACAGTGCGGCGGGCGCGCCGAACAGGACGACGAGCAGCAGCATGATCGCCGTAGCTCGGGGGCGCGGCATGCCGGAGCTTTCCGAAAGCCAGGCCACCGGCACTTCCAGCAGAGAAAGCAGCGCCCCCACAGAGGCTACGGCAGAAAGCACAAAAAAGAGCGTGGCAAAAAACTGCCCGCCCGGCATGGAGGCAAATACCGCCGGGATGGTTAAAAAGAGCAGGCTCGCGCCCGCCGTCGGCTCAAAACCAAAGCTGAACACGGCAGGAAATACTGCAATGCCTGCCAACAGAGAAACAAGCAAATCGCAGAGCATGACCCGTACGGCCAGCAACGGCACGTTGACATCCTCCCGGAAATAACTGCCATACGTAATCATGCAGCCGAACCCGATGGACATTTTAAAGAAGGCCAGCCCCATGGCCATGAGGATGACGGATGCATCGATGCGGGAAAAATCCGGCATGAACAGGAAACGCAGTCCCACTGCCGCGCCGGGCAAAGTCAGACTGCGCGCGCAGACGATCAGCAGCAGAGCGAAGAGCAAAGGGATGAGCACACGCGTCGCTTTTTCTATGCCGCCGGATGCCCCCCGCATGATGATCGCCCCGGTCAGGCCAAGCGCCAGCCATTGCCAGAACAACGATTCGCCCGGGCTGGCCAGCATTGCGTTAAAAACGTGTCCGGCCTGCGCGGGATCGCTGGTAGCCGTCACGCCCGAGGCGGCCTTGAAAATATAGGCGAACACCCAACCCGCCACATCGGAATAAAACGCCAGAATGGTCACGGCTCCGACAATGCCCAACCCGCCGACCACGCGCCAGGCCCGGTTCGGGGACAACATCTTGAAGGCGCGGAAGGCATTACCGCGCGTGGTTCTGCCGATGATCATCTCGGAGATCATCAATGGCAGACCCACCACCAGCGTGGATAACAGATAGACGAAAAGGAAGGACGCGCCCCCATGCTCGCCCGTGAGGGCCGGGAATTTCCAAATATTGCCGAGCCCTACCGAGGACCCCAGCGTCGCCGCCAGCACGCCCAGCCGCGATGCGAACAGATCGCGTGATGTTTTCGCCATATCTCTCCCCGCCACAGATACGGCGGCCGCTTGTCAGTTTTTGGGGCGCTGCCCCAAGCCCCGGCAGGGGGAATCATTCCCCCTGCACCCCTCATCATACAATACTCGTATCACCCTGGAGCATTTTGCTATTGAAAATATCTGCCAGCCAGACCCTATGTTCTGACGCTCAGGTTTCACGCCTCCGCCGGAGTCTCGCTGGGCTCGACTCCACATGAGAATCAAGGGGCTTGAAGCCCCTTGCAGGAAGGTTTGGAGGGGCAGAGCCCCTCCAAGTTTTATAAAGGCTGGCTCTAAAGGGCAATCAACTCATATTCCCCATTGCCAAGGCCAATGGCTTCGGCATGGGCGATCTGACTGCGCCAGTCGGTCGTGGGATGAATACTGGTAAAATGGTCATGATGCGAGTGATCACACTGGCCGAGAACGCTTGAAGCGATAATCGGCGCGGCGTTGACCGCATCGATGCAGGCGTGATCCAGTGCCACCGGGTCGAAGCTGGCGAAAATGCCGAGATCCGGCACGACCGGCGCGTCGTTTTCCCCATGACAGTCGCAGCACGGAGACACCTGATTGATAATGCTGATATGAAAATGGGGCCGCCCGTCCACCACGGCCTTGGCGTATTCCGCCATACGGCTGTTAACGTCACTGCTGTTGGCATCAATGGCGCTTTCAATAGCGCTGAAGTTGCATACGCCGATGCAGCGGCCGCACCCCACGCACTTTTCATGATCGATATGCGCCTTGCGTTCGGTAATGCTGATGGCTCCCTGCGCGCAATAGCGAGTACAGGTGCGGCATCCTGCGCACTTTTCCGTGTCTACGGAAGGTTTGCCGTTACAGTGCATGGCCATCTTGCCCGCGCGACTGCCGCAGCCCATGCCGATATTTTTGATCGCACCGCCAAAACCGGTCAGCTCATGCCCTTTGAAATGACTCAGAGAAATGAAGATATCCGCATCCATGACCGCACGTCCGATGAACGCGGTCTTGAGAATTTTTCCGCCGTTCACGGGCACTTCCACGTCGTCCGTGCCCTTCAGGCCGTCGCCGATGATGATCTGACACCCCGTGGACAACATGGAAAAGCCATTCTCGTTGGCTGCGGTCAGATGTTCCAGCGCGTCCTTGCGCCGCCCTACATACAAGGTGTTGCAGTCGGTCAGAAAGGGCTTGCCGCCCAGCGCCTTCACGCGATCGGCCACGGTCTTAGCGAAGTTGGGCCGCAGGAAGGAAAGGTTCCCCGGTTCGCCGAAGTGCAGCTTGATCGCCACAAACTTGTTTTCAAACGCAATCTGCTCAATGCCTGCGGCCAGCATCAGCTTATCCAGTTTCTCCAGCAGGCTGGTGCCCACTTTGCAACGCATGTCAGTAAAATACACTTTTGAAGCGCTCATAGATGCTATCTCCTCACTTGGCGATGCGCATACGCCGGCGCGTGTTCTGGGAAAGTCGGTTCCAGAATGCCGGGCAGTCGCGATCAACGGTCAGATTGTTCCGTAAGTCTTTTACGGCAAGGCCGGGAGGGAGGCAAGAACACGGAAAACGAGTCCGGCATATATCACCCGATAAAAGCCAATGGGCTCCTCCCTGCTGCGGGATTTTGACAGACGAATAGTAAAAAACGTTCGCTCTGTTTTGGCCCTCCCTCCATGCCGCATTACCATGCGGTGGGGGGACGTCATCTCTGCTCTCGATGCCCGTAAGCCTCGCTTTGCCCGGCAACGGGCACGGCCACAGGGCGCGCCTCCGGCGGTCAGGCTCTCAGCTCAATATTATTCTGCAACAGAGCGAAAACGGTGAACAACAATTTTTTTATGTTGATATGCCTGTCCGTCTGTATCTTTTTTATACTGCAATTCTAACTAGTTATATTTATTTTTTATAAAATTGAAGAAAAACTTTTCGTTACGACACATCCATCCTTTTTGTCATGCTAAGTTTTTTACAGGCTTCAGTTTCACGGGATCTCTTATTGACAAAAAATATTTGTCAATTTTCCCCGTCCGATGCGCGCAGGACGGCAGGGAGCACAAAGCCCCAACTTTCCAACCAGAGCCAAGGAGAGCCGGATGAAACCGCTGTACAAGGAAAAATATCCCCATGCCTTCCAGCCCCTGACCGTCGGACGCAAGGGGCAGCTCACCTTCAAGAATCGCCTGATGGTCCCCCCCATCGGCTCGCAGGGCGATATTGTGGACTCCCATCACCGCCTGAATCGGGATGGAGTGGAATTTTACATGCAGTTCGCGCGCGGCGGCGCAGCCTGCCTCAATGTGCCCATGGAAATCCCTCCCAACGGGGGACACAGGGGCGATCTCGTACTGGACGACAAGGTGAACGGCTTCATCTACCTGCATAATCTCCAGCGCCCCGCCCATATGTACGGCGCAAAAACTCTGTGCGAAATCTACCATGCGGGCTGCTGCATGCTGCCGGAAACCGGCTACACCATCATGAGCGCCAGTTCCTTCGTCTATAACGGCAACCAGGTGAAGGAAATGGACGAAAAGGATATGGAGAACGTCACCCGGATGTATGTTGACGCGGCCGTACTGGCTATGCGCTCCGGCTTCGACGGCATCTGTCTGCATTACGGACACGGGTGGCTGATGAACAATTTTCTCTCCCCCCTGAGCAATCACAGAACGGACAAATACGGCGGTAACGTGGAAAACCGCGTCCGCTTCCCCAAGGCAGTCATCAGAGCCATTCGCGACGCCATCGGTTATGACATGATCATCGAACTGCGCATAAACGGATCGGACAAAAAAGAAGGCGGCATCACTCCGGACGACGCGGCCCGACAGGCCCTGCTGTTTGAGGATGAAGTAGACATGATCCATGTCTCCTGTGGAACTCGCCTGGACGCCTTTGCCCGGCCAAAGATGCATCCCACCTGCTTCGTACCCGACGCACACAACGCTGACGCGGCCGAAACATTGAAAAAGGCGGGGGTCAAAATCCCCGTGGGCGTCGTGGGCGCCATCAGCAGTGCGGCTCTTGCCGACCGGCTCATTGCCGAAGGTAAATGCGATTATGTGCTCGTGGGCCGCCAGTCTGTGGCTGACCCCGCCTGGGTCAACAAAACGCGCGAGGGGCGCGAAGAAGATATCCGCCCCTGCATCCGCTGCGACTACTGCCTGGACGGCGGGCGGCGCAGTTCCCATACCACGCAGGTGAGCATTTCCAATACCTCCACCTTTGACGGGCATTGTTCTGTCAATCCTTTCTTCCGGCAAGGCTATTACAAATTGCACATGCTCGGCCCCACCACTCCGAAAAAAACAGCCGTGATCGGCGGGGGCGTGGCGGGCATGCAGGCTGCGCTCAGCGCCTGCGAACGCGGCCATGACGTGACCCTGTTTGAAAAAACGGACAGGCTGGGAGGACAGCTTTTCTTTTCCGACCACATGGCGTTCAAAAATCACATACGCGATCTGCGCGACTACTTCATTACCCAA
>JAEXGX010000052.1 GCA_023450535.1 Pseudomonadota bacterium
GAATAAGGCTCTGCGTCCTCGCCATTCCACCCGCATTCTGGAAGCGTCAGCAATTCATTTGCGGCGTCTACCCCCCGACAAAGGCGTAAAACCTGTGGCCAGAACATAATGACCCGGCCATGTATAATGTCAAAGCTAAACAGCTCCAGCGTAACGCGGAAAAGGAAAATATATGCCATTTTTTTTCGTTTGTTGCGTCCGCAGGAGCATATTACCCATTCTAGCCCTCTGTTTTTCCCTGCTCCTCTCTGCCTGCCTTGCGGAAAGCCCAGCGCTTCTCAGGCAGAAAGAAGGAAAGGAAAAACCAGTTTGTGTGCCCGTAGCCTCTCTGTCGGGAGAACTGGCTGGCGTGGTCTGCGGCGATGAAACGCTACAGTTCTTCATGCCTTCCCCGGAAGGATGGAATGTGGATTGGGATGCATCCCGGCTTCTTGGCGTGGCCACAATGTATTTTATGGAAGGTTCCGGGTTTGACGACGCCAGGATTATTCTCTATCCGCGGGTCGACGTGGCGCTGGCAGCTTCTCAGGAAGCGGCGGCACGGAAGCAGGCGAAAAAGACGCTTGATGCCATGCGGGCCAGAACGGGAGGTAGCGGCACGAAACTTGTAGGCCCAGCCAGTTACCTCACAGTGGATGGGACGGAGTTCACGCTTTTCTTTTTCGACAACGGCCAACCCCCGAATGAATATGAAAGCGCCGCATATCTGCTGAATAACGACCTGCTCCTGACTGTCGTTTTTTCTGCACGTAGTCTGGATGACCGGGAATGTTTCCTGCCCGAGTTTCGGAAGGTTCTGGAAGGCATCACCCTGCCTGGTGCCAGTGCCAAATAGGGACACACTGCTCCGGCTGTGGATCCACTACAATTCGATGGAACTCCGGACTTTGAGAAAGATACACCATGTCCTGAAGCGGCACACTTTTCAAAGGGATACCCGTGGAATTTCGTGAAGAATCCCGTGATACGGCGGCATTCTGAGAATCCGCAACGTTGATACAAGGCAACTATTCAATTTAAACAGACTCTCTGATTTTTGTGCGCTCACGCACCCGACAACGGAAAAATCCCCTTCGTACAGCGTAACCAGCACTCCCCGCTCAAGAGCGTTCGAGCATGTTTTTTGTTCGTCCCCCATAGCAGAAGCGGTATAAAACGACGTTTATCGGAACGAATTTCCTGTATTTCCATTACCCCCCTGTCTCTCCACCTGTACAATTTGCGGCTGAGCCAAAATTGTGCGGACATCGCAACGACATGATTCAGAGCACTCCCGTATCAAATTATTCCGTTGAGACGGAGCAACTTCCCTCTGTAATCCTTTGTCAACTGCGTCAACCAGTCAAACGAACTCTGCGGATCCGCCGGATCCGCTGTCCGATGCAGATTGACGATGACCGGGTGCTCCCGAACTAAAAAAACAATATTGCCGACAACGGAAGGAACCAGATTCTCCGAGTTCCATTTGCTTTCCATGTTGTCTGCTCCGCGCGAGTAGCGCAACGTGCAGCAAGAAAACCAGCCGGGGCCATCAGCGAATCTGCCCTGCGGCCGGGGGCTCCCCGCTTCGACGGGAATAACGCTGGCCCAACCTGCTCCGAGAATATTCTGTTCCACCTCAAATTTACAACTTTCAAAAAATTCAACCGACATGTTCCGCACGAAAGACTTGGTCTCCGGCATCAGCACCTCAACGAAAGGATCGAGAAGTTCAGCAAGAGGGGGGCAGTTTCCCCTCATATGACAGGAGTCTATATACAGTGCAAGCACATGTTGCGCACGCCTGTACTCTTCAAATATGGAGGGAGCCACTGCCTGAATATTGACGAAGCCGCGAGGAGCGGCAAGCTTCAGAGGCTTACCCTGAATAAGGACGGATGGCATGGTGGACACCTCATTAGAACAGATTATCTTTCATTTTTTACACAATCCCATTTGAAAAACACACCCGGATCGAGGTTTGCTTTGTTGCTCCTACCTGTACGCCCAGTGGGCTAAAGACAGGGCCCTGTGCCGCCCGTCGGGTGGCACCTCACCGGCAGACGGCTGCTTACTCGCAACCACCGGGCAGTTCACGTTTGAGCGGATTCTCCGAAATACCCGCCGCTCCTGTATAAACGGGGCTATACCTGTGTTCCTTTTTTGCTTATGCTTTCCGCCGTTACTATGCCATGATAGAGCTTGACCCTGAGCATGCTTACTACACCATGCTGATTTAATACGGCAGGCTTTGCCCGGAACTTGCGTTACCATTGTCTGCCACACAATGGCAACGTACATTTCGCGAATGAGTGTTCTTTCTTCACCCAACATATCTAACCACAAACAGGCGCATACCGCGAAAAAGCTCCATGAACACAACAAATGAACTTGTCGAACTTGTTTCCTGCTCAAAGCATTGCGTAGCGTTAACTGGCGCAGGCATTTCCACACTGTCTGGCATTCCCGATTTCCGCGGGCCGGATGGCCTTTACCGGCGCAAGGATATCGATGCGGACAAAATTTTTGATTTGCACTACTTCCTGCGAGATCCCACGTATTATTACAGCCATGCCGGAGATTTTCTCTACAATCTTGATGAAAAACAGCCAAACATCGTGCATACGACATTGGCCCGACTGGAGGAAAAAGGTATCCTCAAGGCAGTAATTACCCAGAATATCGATCTCCTGCATCAGAAAGCAGGATCCCGCACAGTTTATGAACTGCACGGCTCCCCTTTGCATCATCACTGCCTGCAATGTGGAGCAGAATACAGCTTTGAGGAAATAGCCACCTATGCCAGACGGGGTGAAACGCCCAACTGCGACAAATGCAACGGCACCATCAAACCCGATATTGTTTTCTTCGGTGAAGCCCTGCCGGAAGACGCTCTGACTCTATCGGAACAACATGCCCGCAAGGCCGATCTTATGCTGGTGCTCGGTTCCAGTCTCACTGTCTATCCTGCTGCGGCTATTCCTGAAGTGACGTTGCAGTGCGGTGGAAAAATCGCCATCATCAACGCTTCACCGACGCATCTTGATCGCCATGCCGTCTGGAAGGGAACGGATCTGGCGGAAAGCTTCGCTGCACTGTCAGAGCTGTAATCCTCTGGAACACAACGCTGTGAATACCAATTTTGCCCTTCCTTAACCTGAAGATTTTTTTCTTTAAACCGATATAGCGGGTAGTATATTTTCTGCGCTGCAACCATAACACAAGGTGTGGCTATGGAATCCGCCATTACTGCCAATATGCCTTCTGCTTTACAAACCGGAACACAACCAGCATACGCTTCTCATCAGAAGACTTCCAATCAGGGAAATTCCAGTGTGTCCGGCTCCTCTACTCCGAAAGCCGACGGTGCGACTTTTTCTCCTGCCGGATTGGGCAAGGCCGACTTTTCCAGCTCGGTCTGGTCAACCAATGGAGAAAGCGCCTTCCGCATGAGCAGCTATACCGCACAAGGCACGCTGGTCACACTGTCCGGAGGCGAACAAGGCGGAGGGAGTTTCAGCATGGGAAAATTCGCCCGCAATGATGCCATGTTCAAGCTCAACGGCCAGAGCAGTTCCGAGCTACGTGTCACCTTTGAAAGCGCTTCTGGTAAAACGCAGAGCTTTACCTTGGACGGTACGGCCCGTTTCATCGAACTGGAAAACGGCGAAATCGTGCGGGATGATGCTGGCTCGCGCCTCAAGCGACTGGACGGCCGCGATAATGATGCCATTATCGTAAACCTTGACGACGGCGCAACCGCGAGCGGCGGCAGTGGCAATGACATCATCTTTAACCTCGGACGCAACACCACTCTGGATGGTGGAGACGGAAATGATGTGATCATGAGCATGGGCGATGGTTCCAGCCTGCTGGGCGGAAGCGGCGATGACCTGCTCAAGGTCGTGCATGATGTACTGCGTAAAAACGATGTATCGGAAGGTCTGGGCATGGATGACGCCAAGGCCTCCCTTATCGGGTTCGAGAAAGGTCAATCCGCCATCCTGGATGGGGGCGATGGAAACGACACGCTGATGTCGGACGTCACACTTCATGATGCGCGTATTAACGGGGGAGATGGCGACGATCACCTTGATTTCGACACGCTTGTCAACAGCCGGCTCGACGCCGGAACGGGCAATGATCATATCTCCGTCAATGTCGCCTATGGTGCCTCGCTCAAGGCAGGCGACGGCAACGATACTGTTACAGTAGGCACGGCGACCCACTCCAGTTCCATTGACGGGGGCGCGGGCAATGATGTTATCAGCGTTTCCAAGCTCCTGGACAAAAG
>JAEXGX010000143.1 GCA_023450535.1 Pseudomonadota bacterium
CTCAATGAGTTTGGGATTGAGGTTGCAGGTATTGCGATTGATTCCCCCTCTCTCGTCGGCATATTGCCCATATGTGCCAGCGTCAGCAATCTGAATGAGCTTGCCGGAGCCTTGTTCCGTATCTTGCAGACATCGCTTGCATATTGGAAAGAGAATTGCAGCTACTCCGGCTGAGGCGTAAAATCTGTGGGCCAGAACTTTGTATCCCGGCTATGTATAATTTCAATGGTTAACCTGTGTTAAAAGAAAAAGAACCCGCTGATGTATCAGCGGGTTCTGTAAATATGGCGGAGAGGAAGAGATTCGAACTCTTGGTGCCTTTTGAGCACACACGATTTCCAATCGTGCTCCTTAGACCAACTCGGAAACCTCTCCGCGAGAAGCTGTTTATTAGCCCAACTCATTGGGCTTGGCAAGCAAAAAATCAGTCTTCAGCAAATTTAAATTTTTGCTGCCAGCAAACGTCCGAATTCTGAACAGGAAACTGCACGCGCTCCGGTCATGCCCACAGCCAGATCCGGAGTTACTGTCTTGTCCGCAATCACGGCTTTTACCGCGTTTTCAACGATGCGCGCCGCATCGGAAAAACCCATGTGAGCCAACATCATCGCGCCGGAAAGCAGCAAACTGCACGGGTTGGCGATATCTTTGCCCGCCGCAGTGGGCGCCGTGCCGTGTGTGGCTTCAAAAATCGCCAAAGAGTCTGACATATTTACCCCCGGCGCCATGCCCAAACCTCCCACCTGAGCAGCCAGTGCGTCGGAAAGGTAGTCTCCGTTCAGATTGGGCGCGGCCAGCACGCTGTGCTGCTCCGGTCGGAGCAGAGCTTCCTGAAACATGGCGTCTGCGATGCGATCCCGGATAATCACCTTTCCCACGCTGTTTTCTGGCGTGGCATCCTTTTCCGTGATTACGGCGTCGCCGAATTCGCGGGCAACTTCATAGCCCCAGGTGCGGAACCCGCCTTCTGTGAACTTCATGATATTACCCTTGTGCACCAGAGTAACGCTGGGCAAGCTGTGCGCAAGCGCGTAGCGAATGGCGCTCCGGACGATCCGCTTGGACCCTTTTTCCGTCATGGGTTTAATGCCAATGGCCGCCTCCTGGTCAACCTTTGCGCCGAATTCAGAACGCAGGAATTTCCCCAGCTTGATGGCTTCGGGCGAGCCTGCTGCATATTCGATACCTGCGTATACATCCTCCGTGTTTTCCCGGAAGATGACCATATTCACTTTTTCAGGATGCAGTACCGGGGAGGCCGTTCCTTCAAACCAGCGCACAGGGCGGATACAGGCATACAGATCAAAGGTTTGGCGCAGTGTCACGTTCAGACTACGGAAGCCTCCCCCCACCGGGGTGCCCAGTGGCCCCTTGATGGCGACTTTCGCTTGCCCGAGCGCTTCCAGTGTGGCCTGCGGCAAAAGCTCACCCGTGGAAGCCAGAGCTTTTTCCCCGGCGAGCAGTTCCGTCCATTCCAGTTCTTCCGCTCCCACGCGCGCCATGGCGGCATCCAGAACCGGGCGCGCAGCCCGCCAGATTTCCGGTCCGATTCCGTCCCCTTCAATCCAGAATACCTGCTTGTGCATAGTCAATTCTCCTTGTCGTTGTATGGGGGAGTCAGCAGTCTGCGATCAGACTGTGCTGTTTGGCCGCAACCCTGTCCTTTTTTTCAAAATACCGGGCCGCGAGTTTACGGTGATGAGCAGGCATGGCCACTTTGCCGATATCAGCCAGCGGCAGCGCTGTTCCTTCCCCACGCGCGAGCAGGTATTCCCACTCTTCTGCTGTGCACTCCACCCGAAAAAACGAGGCTTCAAGTTTATGGTTTGTATAGTTATGGCGCACAGCCCCTAGGGGCATAACAATACTCACGTTGACGTTAAAATTGTCACGGAATACTTGCCGTACTGCAAGTTCAGGGGATTCCCCGATTGCGCACTCCGCGCCGGGAAATTCCCACAACCCGCCCCACAGTCCATGTTCCGGCCTTTTTGCGAGAAAGACGCGATTGTCTTTGACCAGCACACCATAGGCTCCCCGAACTTCTACAGTCACGGCTTTTTCTTCAAGCACCGGGCGCTCACGTTCGACTCCACGCCGTCGGCTTTCGCAAAATTGTAGTACAGGACATTCGGTGCAGCGTGGCGCTTTGCCGCACACCAAAGCTCCCAACTCCATAAGAGCCTGGTTGTAAAGCCTCGCGTTGCCACGCGGCAATACCTGCATGGCCTGTTCCGCTATGATGCGGGCCGCATTTTTTCGCCGGGGGGCTTCGTCCAGATCCAGCAGACGGGAGAAGACGCGTTCTACGTTAGCGTCCACGCACAGCACATCCTGATTGAAGGCAATAGAAAGGATGGCCGCGACCGTATATGATCCCAGTCCGGGAAGGGCAGCCAGCTCTTTTTCATTATCCGGGATGTTGCCGTTATGACGTTCCATCATGACTTTTGCGGCCGCCTGCACAAATCTGGCGCGACGGTAATAACCTAGGCCTTCCCAAGCATGGAGTATATCTTCCTCTGGAGCTGCCGCAACAGCCGCAACATCGGGAAAGCGTTCCATCCAGCGTTGAAAATAGCGTACGCCCCGTTCCATTTGGGTTTGCTGGAGCATGACTTCAGAAATCCAGACTTCATAGGGGCGGTAGGTTTTTCGCCAGGGCAGAGGCCGCATGGCTTCTCTAAACCATGTCAGCAACGCATGGGCGCAATCTCGCGCTTCTTTTTGATCAAGCAACTTCATGCGCCGGGTATACCGTGCCAACCAAAGCTATACAAGTGGGAATCAAAGGTGTTAAAAATTCTAGCCTGCGGAGCTATCCGTACCTATACGCCCTGCGGACCACCCGACGGCCTCTTACTCGCATCCGTCGAGCAATTTTAACGTAACATTGCTCTGACTGTGCCGGTTCTTAACAAGCATGAGAGCAGAGGGACTTTAAAGCGGAAAGGGGAATCAGATTACTCTGATTCCCCTTGGGGTTATCTCGTATTTCGATGAGATAGTGTAAAATGGTCGGGATGAGAGGGTTTGAACCTCCGACCCCCTGAACCCCATTCAGGTGCGCTCCCAGACTGCGCTACATCCCGACTCTAGTACCGAAAGAAGATGGAGCCCATGTGCAGAATTGAACTGCAGACCTCATCCTTACCAAGGATGCGCTCTACCTACTGAGCTACATGGGCATTCCCCGTCGGCGAAGTGGATATTTAGCAGGGAGGGGTGGGAGCGTCAAGCAAAAAATGCAGTTTTTTTTATTTTATTTGCACTCTGCAATAATTCATCTGCTTTTGCAGGAGTTTTCTGGCATTCTGCTGGATACGGATCACTCCTTCCCGTGTCAGCCCCGCACCCTGATAGAGACGATCCCGTAAGGCCGGTGGCAGTATTTCTCTTTGGGTGGCCGCGCTGCTGCCCGGAACAAGGCTGCAGCCAAAGCGTTCAGCCATGTTGATGATATGGGCGTTGGCAAAGGCATGACGTGGCGCGCAGGAAAGCTCCAAGGCAACGCCACGTTCCGCCGCATAAGCGGCGGCCTGTTCGTCAATCAGGCCGGGGTGGGCCAGAATATCGGCTCCTGCCTCTATAGCGGAGAAATTTGTACCTTCCTCCACACATTCCATG
>JAEXGX010000146.1 GCA_023450535.1 Pseudomonadota bacterium
TATTTTTTTAATCTGCCCGGTCAGGATGATTACATCCGTGCGGGCAATTTCTACATGCAGGATCGTTTTCTGTTCGCTTCCGCCTATCCGTTTATGCCCCTTTCCTGCGTGCATGCGTTCAGAGAATGTTTCCGCCCCGAAGTTCGGGAGAAAGTGCTGTACAAAAACGCCGCAAAGCTTTTGCGGCTCTGAGGGAGGGAAGTGAAGGGTATCCCGATTGCCGGCAGACTGGCGATGGGACAGGGCTTTCTTGGAGGAGTTGCAATTTTCCCGCTTTGAAACGTGACGGCTTGTCCTGATCGGCGTCTGGAGATATGCTGGCTGTGCCCTGTAACGTTTACACTTGAATCAATCTGAAACGATTGAAGTTTTCAAGGTCAAACGCTCTAACCTCAGCACAGCCCCGCCATGCTCGACTTCAGACGTCTTCTGTACTTTTGCACCATTGTGGAGCAAGGCCAGATCAGCCGCGCTGCAAAATGCCTGCATATCAGCCAGCCTACCCTGAGCCAGTCGCTCAAGGAGCTGGAAGATGAGCTTGGCCTGACGCTCATTCACCGCGCGGGCGGCAGCTGGCAGGTGACGGAGCGGGGGCAGTCCTTCTATCAGGAGGCCCAGCGTATTCTGACCCAGCTGGATGACCTCGCCCAGAATATCAGCAATCCCTTTGCCCGCGACTCGGATATTTTCGGAGAGGTGCGCGTCGGGTGCAGCGGATTCTGCCTGTCTTTCTTTCTGAATATCCTGCCGCGTATGGAACGCGAATACCCCGGCGTGCGCGTCCGGGTCATGGTTGCGGACAACATTTCGCTGGAAACCAAGGTACAGCGTCACAGTCTGGATTTTGCCATTCTCCAGTTGCCGCTGGTATACGGCAACTGTGTAACCATTCCGTTACAAGAACAGCATTTTGTCGCGGCGTGGTCGCCTCTGCTGGAAGCCCCGCCCGCAGGCGTGGTCTCTCTTGAGGAACTGGCCCGCCACCCGTTGCTGCTTTCCCGGCGCTGGTCCAACAGCGGCACCTTCCGCCCCTTTATCATCGCCATGCAGGAAAAAGGACTGAAGCCGCGTATCATCCTCGATACGCCGGAGTCCTATATCCTGCTTGACACCCTGCCCACCCTGCCCGCCGTGGCCATTCTGCCCAACACGGAAATTCCTCCTGCACGCGCTGCAAATTTCGCCGTGCGGCGTATCGACCTTCCCAAGCTCATTTTCCGCCCGTCCATCATCTGGCGTACGGACGGCTATCTCTCTCCCCAGACCGACAAGCTCATTGAGCTTCTCTGCGAAGCAGAGGGAATACAACGCCCCGTCTGATTTCCAGACCCGATCCGTCCGGTTGCAGACAAAGTCCTTGAGGGGGCTCCTCGCTCCCTCAAACTCCCCTCGGCACCTGCCCGAAGGGGGACGGGCCTGCCCGTCGTTTCCCTTAGCCGCTTCGCGGCTTAGGGAAACAGAGAGCAAAGCGGACGTAGTACGCCCTGCACCTCCAATAGTTTCAGGCTGTTACTGTCGAGGGGGCGGGGGGGAATCATTCCCCCCCCCGGCGGGGTTCGGGGCACCTTTAGCCGTAGAAGCGAAGCTTCGTACGGATAATGAGAGCAGAGATGAGCCCCGGTTTTTCAATACTCTGGCGGCTGCTGACGATGTCAGCAGCCGCTGCTTTTTGTGTGCGAAAAGCTCCCCGCATTGGAAAAACCAATACCCCGCAGAGAAAAAAAATATTTGTGCATATCTCGCACCGTGCGCTAAGGTTCTTATAAGGGAAAAGGTTTTTGTTCACGTTGAAAATAACACATACGCAAAAGCGGAGGAATATGTTATGAAAGTCCTGGCCTTGAACGGAAGCCAGAATGCAAAAGGCGTCACGTATCATGCCTTTGGGATTATTGGTGAAGAACTGAAAAAGGATAATATAGGTCTTGATATAGTTCACATAGGCGTAAAACCCCTTGCAGGGTGTCTTGATTGCAGAAAATGCCGCACCAATGGGCATCACTGTATTCATAATGATATCGTCAACACCATTATCGATATGCTCCCCGATTATAACGGGCTGCTTCTCGGCTGTCCCGTCCATTACATGGGCATTCCCGGCCCTTTTAAGGCCGCGCTCGATCGCCTGCTTTACGCCACGGAGCATCTGGAAGGCTGGGGGCCGAAGCCCGCTGCGGCTATTGCCGTGTGCAGACGTGCGGGAGCCGTCAATACCGGCCAGCAGCTCGGCAATTATCTCAACTGCTCCAACCTGCTTACCGTGAACAGCCAGTACTGGAACATCGTCTTTGGCTGGAATCCGCAGGAATTTCTGGAACAGGACACGGAAGGCGTGCAGACCATGCGCGTGCTGGGCCGCAATATGGCCTGGATTCTGAAGGTCATTGATGCGGCCGGGGATGCTGTTCCCGCTCCGGTCTATGAAAAGCGCGTGCGCGCCAACTTCTGCCGTTGAACAGGGAGGCTGGAATGAGAGCCATTGATTTCCGGCTTCGGCCTCCGTACCGGAGCTACTTGAATTCCTTCATGTACGACATGCCCGCACTGGAAAAATCCCACGCCGCGCGTTCTCTCGGCCCGGTATCCGAAGCGGCGCAACGCAAGGATGTTTCCCTGCTGGTGAAAGAGATGGAGGAAGCGGGCGTGAGCTGGGGCGTGGCCCCGGTGCGTCTGCCCCAGAACGGGGACAATGGAGATGCCGTGGCCCTGATGGAAGAATTTCCTGATCGTTTCATCGGGATACCGTGGATCGACCCGCTTAATCCCGATGCAGCGCTGGACGAGATTGAAAGGTTGTGCGTCAAGGGGCCGTGCCGGGGCGTGATCATGGAACCGGGGCTGTATACTACGCCGGTAAAATGGTTAGTGAACAACCCTGACGTGTTCCCTGTGTATGAATACTGCGCGAAGCAAGGTGTACCCGTGCTGCTTTCTTTCGGCGGGCGCGTGGCCGACCCGCGCTACTACGCGCCGGAACTGATCTATGACGTGGCGGTGAAATTCCGCGATCTGCGGCTTGTGCTCTGCCACGGCGGCTGGCCCTATGTGACGGCCATTTGCAAGGTGGCGATGGACTGCCCGAACGTGATCCTCTCCCCGGACACCTGGGCGATGGACTTTGCCCCCGGCGCTGCGGATTACATGGTGGCTGCGAACTATACGCTTCAGGATCAGATTGTTTTCGGAACCTCTTATCCGGCCATTCCGCTGAAACATGCGGTGGAGAACTACGTCAGGCGGCTACGGCCCGAGGTGGCCGACAAGGTCATGTATCTGAATGGCGCGCGTTTGTTCGGGCTGGAAGCCTGAGCGTATTTCTGAATACTTTTCATAAACAAAACGAGGTAGGTATGAACAAGTTGATGAAAACTTTCTGGGGGATCACTCTGGCCGTCGGCCTTCTGCCCTGTGCCGGCATGACGCCCGCATCCGCCCTAGCTGAAGAGCCGCTCAACGTCCGTATTGTGGGGGCTACGCTCGGCGGTTCCGTGAATCGCTCCTATGCCGCGTTCGCCCAGGCGTTCATGAAGGAGTTTCCGGGCGCCAATGTGGATATCCTGCCCGGTGGAGCTGTGGCCAATCCGTCCCGCATGCAGCGCAGTGCAGGGGAGATCTCGCATACCCAGACAATACCGTTGCGCGCCGCCGTCAACGGGACGGAACCCTATAAGGAAAAACACGACGCTCTGATGTCCATGTTCCGCATCGGGGATGAAACGCGCCTGCATTTCATCGCGCGGGACGCGGTTCCCTTCCGGACGCTGGACGATATCCGGGACAAGAAGATGGCTGTTTCTCTGGCTATGTCCCCCAAGGGAACCACCAATGAACTGTTTGGCCGCTGGGTGCTGGAAGCTTACGGCATTACCTACGACGACATCAGAAAGTGGGGCGGCACGGTCAATTTCAGCGCTTACGACACGGTCACCAACAGCATGAAGGACAACCAGGTGGATATGCTGGTCTGGGTCGGCCCCGGCGAACCCGTATTCATGCAGGAAGTGGCCCTTGGGCAGAAGCTTCGCTGGCTTCCGGTCAAGGAAGAGGTCATGGAAAAAATGAAGGAAAAGGGGCTTCGTCCCACAGTAATCAAGGGAAGCGAGTTTAATGGCATGGTCGGCTCCGATATTCCCTGTCTGACGGACACCAATGAAATATTCTGCCGTGCCGACCTTCCGGAAGATCTGGCCTACAAGATTACCAAGGTCTGGGTCGAGCATCACAAGGCGATCGGTGAAGCCAATCCCGGATGGGCCTGCTTTGAACCTGCCGCTGCCGGTCGGGAAACCACGTTGACTATGCACCCCGGCGTGGCGCGCTATTTCCGCGAAGCCGGTCTTCTCAAATAGCTCCGTTCGACATGCGCAATCGGGGCTCATCTCTGCTCTCTTTATCCGTATCCTGGCAGGGGAAATCATTTCCCCTGCACCCCTCATTGAGCTGCGCTTACAGGAGGAATGCCGTCGACCCCCTTTCATCCTTATGCCCGACGCGAGCGTGGTTAAATGAGGGTTCAAGCCCCTTGCGGGGAGGTTTGGAAGGGCAGTGCCCCTCCAAGCATGATGACAAATGACAAATCCCGTATCCAGACAATCTGTAAAGGCGGAATGTGACATGATCATCGATTTCCGGGTACGCCCGCCCTACGGGGGTTTTCTGAACAGCGGCATCATGAAGCGCTGGATGGGCATTGCCGCTGATCCCCGTCAGCGGCCCGCCACAAGTTACGGGCGTGAAACCGTGCCGTCTCTGGAAAACGGCGGATCCATGCCCCTGTTCATGGAGGAAATGGAGCGCGCAGGCATCGGGAAGGCGGTTGTCATGGGGCGGCGCAACGCCACACCCGGAGACGCTTTCAGCGATCAGCCCAACCGTGAACTGCGGGAGCTGGCCGACTGTTATCCCGGGCGCTTTTTCTGTTTTGCCGGAATCGATCCCCTTGCGGAGGGCGCGCTTGCGGAAGTGGAACGCTGTATAGGGACAATGGGGTTCAGGGGCATCAGTCTGGAACCGGGCTGGTGCTCCCCCGCCCTGTATGCCGACGACCCCCGCCTTGACGATATCTATGCAGCGTGCGCCGCACAGGGCGGGATCGTCGCTCTGACCCTGAGTCCCCATATCGGCCCGGACATCAGCTATGCCAGGCCGGACGCCGTGCAACGCGCCTGCCGAAAGCACCCCGCGCTCAATTTCGTGGTGCTGCATGCCTGCTGGCCGTTTTTTGCCGATATCATCGGCGCGGCCATGTTCACCCCCAATCTGTACCTTGCCCCTGATTGTTATTTTTATGTGGATGATATGCCCATGGCCGGAGAAATGCTGAAAGCAGCCAATACCTTTCTGAAGTATCAGATTCTTTTCGCCAGCAGTTACCCGGTGCGTGGTCTGACGCAAAGCGTTGCCGACTGGAAAAGGCGCGGCTGGCATGACGACTGCCTGGAACTCGCATTGTACGGCAACGCGGCGCGTTTGCTGGGGCTTTAGAGCATTTCAACTTTGAGTTGCTCTGGCATCTGTGGACAAACAGGAGAAACTCGATGGAAAACAGACTACGCGCGGCGCTTAAGCCCGTTTTTACGGTGCTTGCCGTCTTTCTCGCGCTTTTTCAGGTGTATACGACCGGCGGCATAGCCATTTTCGATGGTACGCTTCAGAAGGTCGCTCATCTTTCCCTTGTTCTGGCGCTGGTTTTTCTGTGGGTACCCGTCAGAAAATTCGGCAAGAGCAAAGAACCTTCATGGTTTGTGGTCATGGATATCGTTCTCGCTCTGCTGGCTCTGGGCATAGGTGCGTATTACTTTCTCAATGCCGGCGCCATACTGGAACGCGTGCGTTACGTGGACCCGGTCACGGATCTTGATATGCTGTTCGGCTGCACTGCGGTTTTGCTCACTATGGAAGCAACCCGGCGAACGGCGGGAATGCCGCTGGTTATCGTGGGCGTGTGCTTTATTCTGTATGCCCTGTTCGGGCAGGATCTTCCCGGTCCTTTCCGGCATAGCGGCGTAAGCTTCGATGCCCTTGTCGAACAGCTCTTCCTGGGCACGGACGGTCTGTTCGGGCTTCCTCTGGCTGCTGCTGCCACCATGATCTATGCCTTCATCATGTTCGGCGCATTTCTTGAGCGCACGGGCATGAGCACGCTGTTTATCGACCTCGCCTGCCTTCTGACCCGCAACGCCAAGGGCGGCCCGGCGAAAGTGGCCATTTTCGCCAGTGCCCTGTTCGGTTCCATTTCCGGTTCTGCGCCCGCCAATGTATACGGCACGGGTATTTTTACCATCCCGCTCATGAAACGGGTGGGCTATTCCGCACCTTTTGCCGGAGCCGTGGAAGCCTGCGCCTCCACCGGCGGGCAGCTCATGCCGCCCATCATGGGCGCGGCGGCCTTCATCATGGCCGATCTCACCGGAGTGGGCTATATGGCGGTGGTCAAGGCAGCCCTGTTGCCTTCCATCCTGTTCTATGCCTCGCTCTGGCTCATGATTCATTTTGAGGCGGTCAAAAAGAATCTCGGTACTATTCCTCCGGAAGAGGTGCCTGCGGGGAAGTCTGTACTTTCCCGTTTGTACCACATGATCCCGCTGGTCTTTCTCGTAGCGGTACTGATGATGGGGCGCAGTGTCAACTTCGCGGCCTTTTCCGGCTGCATTGTGGTTGCCGCTGTGGGTCTGTTCAGCCAGAAGACCCGTATCGGCCTCGCGGCGCTCAAGGATATTGCCGTCTCTTCCGCACGCAACACCCTGATGGTCACGGCCTGTTGCGCCTGCGCGGGCATTGTCGTCGGGGTCATGGGCATAACGGGCGGGGGCTTCAAGTTCATCAATCTCATTACGTCCTTTGTAGACGGCAACCTGTTGCTTCTGCTCATCATGCTCATGCTTACCTGCTTTATCGTAGGCATGGGTGTGCCTACGGCTCCCGCCTATATCATTGTTTCCGTGCTGGCCGCGCCCGCGCTGGTCAAGATGGGGGTTGACCCTCTGGCGGCCAATATGTTTGTGCTCTATCACGCGGTGCTCTCCGCCATTACTCCGCCCGTCTGTCTTGCAGCCTTTGCCGGGGCGGCCATTGCGGAAGCCGATGCCATGCGCACCGGATTTGAAGCCGTAAAACTGGGCGTCATTGCCTTCATCGTGCCATTTTTCTTTGTTTATGAACCGGCGCTGCTGTTGCAGGGCAATACCGCAGTTGTGGCACAGGCCTGCGTGACCGCCGCCATCGGCCTGATTGCTCTGGCCGCCGGAATTCAGGGATACCTGCTCCGGATCGTACCCTCATGGCAACGCCTCCTGCTGGTGGCGGGCGGGTTGATGCTTATCATTCCGGGCCTGCTTACTGACGTGACGGGATTGGGAATATTCGCGGGAATTCTGCTTATCCAGCGCTACACAAGATTCTGAAAAGAAGCCGGGGTATAGTCGCCCGTGTTGCCCGTCATTTCCCCATTGCACAATGGGGAAATGACGGGCCTGTCTATTTTATCCCATATTCCCTCAGCCTGGTGTAAAGGGTGGAGCGGTTCATTTTCAGGATATCCAGCGCTCCAGACGCTCCATTGATCCTGCCGCCGGTCATGTCCAGCACCATGCGGATATAGCGTTTTTCCATTTCGGCCAGACTGGGAAAATCGGAAAGCAGGGCAAGGGGATGGGGGCTTGCGCTCTGCCCGGCCGGGGCCGGAGAAGAAGTTTGTATTGCTTGCACTGTTTCTTCCGGAGCGGGCAGCCCCGGTTCCAGTTCGACCGTCTGCCCGGAGGAGAAAAGCACGGACTGCTCCACGACGTTCTTCAGTTCCCGTACATTGCCGGGCCAGCGGTAGCCGAGCAGTTTTTCCATATTTTCCCTGGAGAATTTGGTTACGCAGGCGCGGCCATGCCGGCTGGCAAAATAGTGCAGGTAGTAGAATGCCAGAGCCGTGATGTCTTCCGGCCGTCCACGCAAAGGCGGCACCTGGAGGACTATGCTGCTGATGCGGTAGTACAGGTCGTGCCGGAACGTTCCTTCAGTCACGGCCTGTTTCAGGTTTCTGTTGGATGCTGCCACAAGCCGGAACTCCACCGATACGGGGCTGGTGCCTCCCACGCGGTAAAATTGCCTGTTTTCGAGCAGCCGGAGCAGTGTGGCCTGCACCCCTGCGGAGGCTTCCGTAATTTCATCCAGAAAGAGAGTGCCGTTTCTGGCCAGTTCGACAAGGCCGGGCTTGGCGGACTGGGCCCCGGTGAAGGCGCCTTTCTCATGGCCGAAGAGTTCGCTGGCCAGAAGGTTGTCGGTCATGCCTGCCATGTTCAGGGATATCATGGCGCCGGTGCGGCCGCTGCGCTCATGCAGGCGGCGGGCCACCAGTTCCTTGCCCACGCCTGATTCTCCCGCAATGAGGACGGAGGCATCCGTGTCTGCGATGGCGTCCGCCCTGTCCAGCACGTTTTTCATGGAGGGAGAAGCGCTGATAATCTCCGCATGTTCCGACAGGGATAACTTGCGCCGTTTGGAAGGGATGGCCGGAGCATTCGGGCCGAACAGGTTCCGGTTCAGAATCTTTCCCGCCAGCTCCCCCAGTTCCTCCAGAATGTCGGTCGTCAGGAGATAGCGGATATCCGGGTCGTTGAGATGGTCGTGGCAGAGCACATAGTATCCGTCTTGCCCGTCTTCAATGGGAATGCCGATAATCATGCGCCCGCCTTCATTGGGGCGGAGAGGGTTGAGCGCATAGTCGAATATCTGCGGAGTTCCGTCCTGCACGAGGTGGATAAAATCCTGAAAACTCATGGATTCCAGCTCCGGGGCGTAAGAACCTTCCGGCCCCGTCGAAGCCAGCAGCCGGGGACTGCTGTCCTGTTTTCCCGGAGCGAAGAGAAAGCCGTAGGCCGCGCCCAGGATATGGCACGACGATATGAGCATATTCAGCGCAAAGGTTGTTCCGTCGGCGCAGGGCGGGATATTCTGCAGGTTGTCCCGGTACAGGGTCAGAAGTTTTTTCGCGGAGAGTCCGTCATGTTCCCTATCCCTGAAATGGGAAGGGATCAGTTCTTCCAGCTCTCTGGACCAGAAATACCGCAAATCGTCGTGCTGGGGCCAGGCATGCAGGGCATGGACAACGGCTCTTTTTTTGTCAGCGTCAAGATAGAGGGCGGCCAGACGCAGATGGGTCTTGCTCTGTTCCAGAACGCTGACCCCGTGCAGTTCTTTCAGGCTTTTTTTAAAAAGAGCAGCAGCTTCTTCTGTTCGTTGAGCATCCCGGCGGAGTTCACCCAGAACCCGGTATGCGATGCCTTTGAGCAGGCGGCTGGGGCCGCGCAGACAGTGTTTGATCTCCCCTGCAAGATCGTAACAGGGCAGAGGGGGATAGCCGTGCCGGTGGAAGGCGTAGAGAAGATCCAGTACAACGCAGCTCATGTACAGAGGTCTTTCATAGTTCTGTTGGCGGGCGGTTTCCGCAGCGGAACGGAAAATATGGTAGGCGTTGTCAATGCGGCCGCTGAGCAGATGGTAGTAAGCGAGATGGCGGGAGTTGGTCATCCAGCTCACGATATCGTTGCGCGGGGATATGCCGGACTGTGCCGTATCCAGATGCTCCAGTGCGTTTTCCAGTTTTCCCGTGCGCAGGAAACAGCCCGCCAGTTGCCCGCGTATGGTGCGCGCGAGCTGATTGTCATGGCGGGGAGAAAACTGGCGCAGGCGGTACTGCAACTGATGTTCCGAAAACTCGAACAGGCCGAGATTGAAGGCGGAAAAGCACCAATGGCGCAGGCAGAACAGTTCCAGCATGGTCTGGCCGTCCTTGCGCAATTGGGGGCTGGCAAGCTGGAATTCCCGCATGGCTTCACGGTACTCGCCTTCCATGAAGTGCCAGATGCCGAAGTAGGGTGAAGCGTTCAGCAAGTCCTCCGGATCGGCCGTGGCGAGCAGTTCGTTCCGTCCGTGGTGCATGACTGCGTGACGGCGGGCGCTGTTGTGCCCGGAATGATTGCACATATTCGTGGCCCCTGTCATCAGCTCAAAGAAGGCCGCAAGCTTTCTGTCTCCCTCCAGTTTTGCCAGCCCGCAGGCCCGGAGGAAGATCAGCGCCGGAGAAGGGGTCTGGCAGCCGCAGCCCACCAGCAGAGGGAAGAGTCGGGAACAGAGGGAAAGGTAGCGGCGCACAAAGCCGGGGGTTGCCCTGTCCACATGAAGGCCCAGCAGACAGCGCATGGCGAGCAGGGTGAGCGTGTTGATACTTTCCGGCCCGACTTTGCCCTGAAGCCTGTCCGCCAGAAGGAACAGCGTTTCCACCGCTTCCAGTTCCCGTCCGCAGGCCGCCAGATGCAGGCTTTCAAAGAAAAGCCCTTTGTCCCCATTCAACCCGGTAAAAAGGCGGATGGCGCCCGCCGAACAGGACAGGCGGGAAAACAGGGATATGCGCCGGGGCATATTTTCTCCGGGCAGGTCTCCTCCATAAAGGTAGTCGGCCAGCCAATCCTGCTCGGGGGTGCCCGTCAGTTCTGAAAGCGCGCGGGGAGAAGGTAGCGCTCCCAACAGAGAACAAAACACCTGTCTTACGGTTTCCCCGTGGCGGGCCAGTAATTCTTTTTGCGTCATGTCGTCCTCGCTGGGCGTATGTCCTGAAATCATACAATAAGGATTATTATTTTTGTTAATAAAAACAAGATAAAAAATAGTCAGATTATATTTTGCTGTATGGTTTAAGGATATAATTCAAAGTTTGTGTCCGTATACAGGACGAACTCTTTCGCTTCTGACCGCAGACTCAAGAAAAAACGCTGGAAAATGAAAGGGCTGTCTTACATGGCATGTTCTTTGATTAACGCCCCATATCCGCCTTCAAAAAAGAATTTTTTAAGCCGCATTATCGCTTCAAGGAGAACAGTATGATCAATGCCATTGATTCCCGGCTTTGCACAGGCTGCGGAACGTGCACCAAAACCTGTCCGCTGGATGTGTTCCGCCTGGACACGGAACAGCAGGAAATATCTCCCTGTATGTCCGCCTGTCCGGCGGGAGTGGATATCCGCAGGAACAACTATCTGATCCAGCAGGGCAGGCTTGCCGAAGCGGCGGAAAATTTCCGCAGGGTCCATCCCTTCCCCGCCATTACGGGACGGGTGTGCTTTCACCCTTGCGAGAGCAAATGTTCCCGCGCCGCAGTGGACTCTGCGGTGAACATTAACGCCGTGGAACAATTCCTTGGCGACTTTGACAGGAATAGCGACGTGCCCCGTCCGGTGCAGCGCCATCTGGAAAAGGTCGCGGTTGTGGGCGCCGGGCCTGCGGGACTGTCCTGTGCCTGGTTTCTGGCAGAAAAGGGATACCCTGTCATGGTGTTTGAAGCCATGCCCGAAGCGGGCGGCATGCTCCGTTACGGTATTCCGGCCTATCGGCTGCCCGACGAAATAGTGCTGGATCAGGTGAAGCGCCTGGAAGGCATGGGCGTGGCGTTCCGGTTCAATACCCGTATTGGCAGATATGCCGATATTTCTCTGGACGAGCTGAAGAAACGCGGCTTCAAGGCCGTCATGCTGGCTCCCGGCACTACGGCCAGTCGCAGGCTGTCTCTGGAGGGATGTGAATTGCCCGGCGTTTGCTGGGGGCTGGAATTCCTCCGGGCCATCCGTTCCGGAGAGGCCCCGGTTGTGCGCGGTACGGTACTGGTTGTCGGCGGCGGCGACGTGGCTGTGGATACCGCCATTTCCGCCCGGAAGCTGGGCGCGGAACAGGTGCATATGATCTGCCTGGAAGACGCGGAACATATGCCTGCCTATCCGCACAATCAGGCCGACGCCCGGGAAGAGGGCATAGTGTTCCATTGCGGATTCGGCCCTGTCCGCATCACGGGCCGGGACAGGGTGGAGGGCATGGAATTTATGCGCTGTCTTTCCGTAACCGATGCCGAAGGGCGCTTTCATCCCGTTTTTGCCGCAAGGGACACGATGGCCCTGAAAGCCGATGCGGTCATCTTCGCCGTAGGGCAGGTTGCCGAACTGGAGGGCTTTGCGGGCAATGTGGCTGTGGAGCGCGGGTGCATCGTGACCGATCCGTTGAGCATGGCTTCTTCTGCCTGGGGCATATTTGCCGCAGGCGACGCAGCCACCGGCCCGGCTTCTGTGGTGCAGGCCATTGCCGGCGGGCGGGAGGCCGCAGAGTCCATAGACCGCATGCTCACAGGCGCGGATATGTCCGGACGCCGCGGTCGGAAGCGCCCGGTGGTGGCGGAAGACCGGCTTCCCTGCAAGGATATCCAGTCGGTGCCCCGCAATGAGCGCCGCAGAGCGGCCTCCGGCGATCCGTTCGGGGAAAGGCACATCGGGTTGGACATGGAAGCCGGATTTACGGAAGCGCTCCGGTGCATGACCTGTGGCAGCCGCTCTCTGGTCAGCTACACGGACGACTGCATGACTTGCTACAACTGTGAACTGCACTGCCCCAGCGGGGCCATTTATGTGCATCCCTTCAAAGAACGTTTCGCCCGCACCCTCGACCAGGTCAAAGCCGTTCCGCAGGAATGATAAGGAGATATTCATGGCAAAGCATCATGGTTACGAATACGCCACAGACGTACTGGTCGTTGGATGCGGCTTCAGCGGCATGTGGGCTGCGAAAAGAGCGAAGGAATGCCGTTGCGATGTGCTTGTGGTGGACAAGGGGCCGCGCGACTGGGGCGGACTCGGCGGCTTGTCGGGCGGTGATATGATCGTCAGGCAGCCCGACATGAAACTCGAGGATCTGCTGGCAGACCTCGTCTATTACTACGACGGCCTTGCGGATCAGGATATTCTTGCGAAGATCCTGCGGGAATCCTACGATCGTTTTCAGGATTTCGAGAGCTGGGGGCACAAGTTCAAAAGAAACGAGGCGGGGGAGCTTTGTTTCATTCCCCAGCGCGCCCTCGACCATATCCGCTATTATTACTATCACCCCTACGGCATGGGCGGCATTGAAAAAGCCCGCCTGCTTCGTGAACATTGCCAGAACCTCGGGGTCCGCCGTCTCGGGCGCACAGTCATTACCGATATCATTAGCGACGGCGATCGCGTCACCGGCGCGGCGGGCTTTCATACCCAGAGCGGCGTGCCTGTGTATATCCGCGCCCGCGCGGTGGTTCTCGCCACAAACACCGGCGGCTGGAAACCTTCCTATCATCAGAACACCCCGGCCAGTGAAGGCGTCTCTCTTGCCTGGAATGCCGGTTGCGCCATGCGCAACTTCGAGTTCTGGAAAGTCTGGAATGTTCCGGTGGACTTCGCCTGGGAAGGGCAGACCGGCCTTCTGCCCAAGGGCGCGCGTTTTCTGAACAGCAAAGGCGAGGATTTCATGGGGAAATATTCGCCGAAGTTCGGCTCCAAGGCCGACCCGCACTACAATACGCGCGGCATGGTCTGCGAGGTGCGCGCCGGTAACGGCCCCATCACCTTTGACTGTAGCCAAATGAAACCCGAAGATGTGGAAACCATGCGCCCCACGGCGGGCTGGATGGGAATCAACGACAGAAAACTGCGTGAACTGGGCATTGATTTCTTCGGTCAGCAACTGGAATGGATGCCGCAGGTACGCCACACCTATGGCGGTATTGTGGCCGATTTGGACGGTGCTACCGCTGTTCCCGGCCTGTTTGCCGCAGGTCTGGCCCGCAACCCCGATCCTGGCGTGTATATGGGCGGATGGGCCACCTGCATCACCTCCACGACCGGATACAGCACCGGAGAGGCGGCGGCTCACTATGTAGCAGGGCACGAAGCGGGCGTTTTTGATGAAGTCCTCGCGGAAAAAAAGGTGCGCGTCTATACCGACCTGCTCGGCAAGGACGGCATCCTGCCCAAATCCATTATCTCCGATATGCGCGAAGTCATGAGCGCCCCGGATATCGCCCTCATGAAGACCGGCAGGGGGCTTACCCGCGGGCTGGAACATGTGGAAGAGATCAGGGAGGAGTTCATGCCCCGTCTCGGCGCTTCCGATCCCCATCAACTGGCCAAGCTCTTTGAGGCGACCTCGACCATCCTTCTGACCGAGCTGTGCCTCCGGGCCGCTATTATGCGCAAGGAATCACGCGCCGGGCATTACCGCGAGGATTATCCCGAACGGGACAACACACACTGGTTGAAATGGATAGAGCAGAAACAGGTCGACGGAAGGCATCAGATGTACACGGTGCCTGTTCCCTACGAGGGATACGCCATCAAGCCCGGCAAATGCTATATGGATAATTTCAAGTGGCCTCATTCATTAAAAGATAAAACATGCGTCTCAGCCTGATTCCCCGGCGTTTGCCTCAAAGTCTGTCCTCATCATCCGCCCAAGGAGCAAAGTATGTTCTTCAAGCCGCATCATGTTCTTGTTTTGGCCTGTGTGTTTTTTGGGCTGGCGCAGCCTGCGCTGGCGGAGCCGGTCACGCTGAAATTCGCCACCCAGAACACGGAAAACGCCTGGACTACGGTCAATGGCATCAAACCCTGGATTGAGAAGATTCAGGCCGATTCCAGAGGCGGCCTTACTCTTGAATTTTACGCCAACCAGACGCTGACCAGGGGCAATCAGGCCTGGCAGGCCGTGCGCAAGGGCATTGCCGATCTGTCCTGGGTGACCATGGGTTCGTATCCCGGCATGAACCTGCTCATGGAGATCATCAACCAGCCCGGCATGGATTTCGCCACAGCCATGGAAGGCGTGGATCGGCTCTATGCCATTGCCGACAAGGTGCCTGCGGCCATGAAGCCGTTTTCCACCAACAAGGTTCTGGCCATGTATCCCGGCGATCCCGGCACCGGCGTGCTCGTATCCACCACGCCGATCAGGACGCTGGAAGACCTGAAGGGCAAGAAGATCCGTTGCGCGGCCGGAGCCTACCTTGACATGCTCAAGGCTCTGGGCGCGTCCCCCGTGGTCATGCCCATGCCCGACTGTTATATGGGGCTGCAGAAAGGGACCATTGACGGCGTACTCGGCGACATTGATTCCTATCTCTCCTTCCGTTTCTACGAAGTGGCCAAATACGCACTGCATAATATTCCCCGCGGCTGCACGCTTTTCCTCGTCGTCATGAACCAGAAGAAGTACGACAGCCTGCCCGCAGACGTGAAAAAGGCCATTGACGATAATTCCGGCATAGCCGGTTCCCGCTGGCTGGCCGAACATTTTTCCTATAATCAGCGCGCGCTTTTACAGGACGCTTCCGCCAGAGGGGCCGAGGTCATCCGCCTCTCCGACGAGGAAAAGGCCCGCTGGACCACGCTGCTCATCCCGCTCTGGGATGAATGGCTGGAAAAGGCATCGGACAAGGGCTTCAAGGAAGAGGCTCCCCTCGTACTGCGCATGATGCATGGTAAGTAAGATGCCTTCAGGGCGGAGCTTTGCTTGCGTCCTCCGCCCTGACTCCGGGCACAGGCTTTGCCCGCTTCGGGACATTCCTTTCCCGCTCTCAGCCGTAAAGGTGATGTATGTACGCAAAGATTATGAATTTTCTTCTTACATTCATGCTGGCGGCAGCGTGTTCGGCATTGATGGCCATGATGCTGCTGACCTCGGCGGACGTCGCCATGCGTTATCTTTTTAACAATCCTCTGGTGTGGGCCAATGAACTGACGGAAATATGCATGGGCATCATGGTTCCTGCGTCGGTGGCCTACTGCTCGTACAAGGGCGCTCATGTCAGCGTGGACCTGCTCTATATCCACCTTCCGAAAAAACTCCAAAAGATCGTCCATGTCTTTGCTGAAGGCGCTGTGGCCCTGTGTATGGGCGCGCTTGCCTGGAAAAGTTTTGACCTTGTCGACGAGCTTGTATCCATGAATACCATCACGCCTGATCTGGGGCTTCCCATGTGGCCGGTCGGCGTGTTCTTTGTGTTCACCTTCGCTCTGACCGCCGTGATCACGCTTGGCAATACAGGGAAAGGAGATCGGAAATGAGCCCTCTGCTTATCGGATGCCTGGGCATTGTCTTTCTTCTGACCATCATCTTCCTTCGCGTGCCTATCGGCGTGGCCATGATCATTTCAGGCGTGGCCGGGTTCATGGCCATTTCCGGTACGGAAGCAGGGCTTGCCCTGCTGGGCAGTGTTCCGTACGAGACGTTCACCAATCCCGCATACGCAGTCGTGGCCTTGTTCGTGCTTATGGGCAACTTTGCCTTCAAGTCCGGCATCAGCGATGATCTTTTCTGGGCCGTGCGCAAATGGATGGGGTCGTTGCGCGGCGGCCTGGCTCTGGCCACGGTGGCGGCCTGCGGCGGTTTCGCCGCCATCTGCGGTTCCTCTGTAGCCTGCGCGGTGACCATGGGCGTGGTGGCTCTGCCGGAAATGATGAAGTCCCGCTACGCCAAGACGCTGGCTACCGGATGTATCGCGGCGGGCGGAACGCTCGGCATCCTCATCCCTCCGAGTACGGTGATGATCCTTTACGGCATCATTACCGAACAATCCATAGGCAAACTCTTCATCGCGGGGATGCTCCCCGGCGTTATACAGATGCTCATGTACATGCTTGTGGTGCGGGTGTGGGTCAGAAAATTTCCCGATGCTGGCCCGGCCGCCGGCTCATGCAGCATGGGGGAAAAATTCCGTTCCCTTTCCCGCGTGTGGAGCGTGCTCCTGCTCATGGGCATCGTGGTGGGCGGCCTCTACGCGGGCATTTTCTCCCCCAACGAGGCGGGCGGCGTGGGCGCGTTCGGCGCCTTTGTCATCGGGCTTGTGCTGTGCCGCAAGTGCACGCGCCGGGAATTCATCAGGGAAAGCTTGCGCGATACCATCCGTACCCAGGGCATGTGCCTGACCATCATGCTGGGCGCCATGGTCTTCGGCTATTTTCTCACCGTGAGCCGCCTGCCTATGGAGCTTTCCGACGCCATTACCTCCGTTGTCAGCAGCCCCACGCTCATTCTTGTCAGTATCCTGCTCATCATGGTGCTTTTGGGTTGTTTCATGGATTCCATGGCCATAGTTCTTCTCACCGTGCCCATTTTCTTTCCGCTCATCCAGAGCGCAGGCATCGACCCCATCTGGTTCGGCATTCTGGTGGTGCGCGTGACGGAAATGGGCCTGATCACACCTCCCGTGGGACTCAACCTCTATGTGATCCAGGGTGTTTCGGATGTTCCCATGAGTTCGGTGTTCAAGGGCGTAATCCCCTTTGTGGTCTGCGATGTCTTTCATGTTCTGTTGCTGCTCGTGTTCCCCATTCTGTCCCTTTGGCTACCCGGCATGATGTAGGCGCGGGTCTGATAGAGGGAATAAAAAGCGGCCCCCCCGGATTGTCAGTTACTCGGAGGGGCCGCTCAGGCTGTTGTTAAGGTTTCTTCGCTATGACTCTTTTATTTCTTCACGCACGTTGCGGCTGGTCTGCACCAGGGCGATACCGCCGTCTGGCTGGACGCGGGCGTCGAGGCCGTACATGATCACGGTGCGCAACAGCGGGCGGCCCAGGAGAAAGTCCAGTTCCTCGGGCAGGGCGGCCTTTTTTTCCACGATAAGATCGCGGAAGGCGCGGTCGTACTCCACGATTTCCAGAAATGCCCGCCGGGCATCGGCGTCGTCCGCAATGCGGGGGGCAAGCTCGGTCAGTGCGTCATAGCCGCAGCGTTCGCCGTGGGCATCCATGAGTTCGTCCCACCAGGCCGGAGCCTTGAGCAGGGCGCGCAGGGCCTTGCGGTCAAGGCTGTCTTTTCCGGAAAGAGCCAGTAAGGCTTCCGGCGCTTCGCAATAGAACGCGCGGCATTCGATGGGTTGTTTCCCGTGAATGAAGCACAGGTTCTTTTCCGTCAGGAAGCGGCAGGTCCAGTCGTCCGGGCGGGACCCGAAGGGAGCCGCTATTTTGACCAGTTCTCCGGGCAGCGGCACAATGCGGTTCAGATGGTCGTCCCGCACCAGTTCCCCCGCGCGGAAGGCGCAGAGATCCCGCGCCCGCAGGACGCCCTCTTCGATCAGCCCGGCGTCCGGGCTGTGCAGAGCGGGGCCGCCCTTGCGGCAGCAGACGCCGCAGCATTTGCATTCGGCTTTCTTGTGGTTTTGGGCATTCACCAGGTCGGCCATTATTACCTCGTTATATACCGGCTTCCAGCCGCAGGCGGCGCATGCGCACGCGGCGGAATTCCTTGTGGGTTTCCAGCATGTTCTTCTGCTGGTGCAGTTCGTGGATCTCGGCGGGGAAGAAAATGCCCTTTGCCGGGTCCTCTTTGCTCATGAGATCGCGGATCATGTCGTCACAGCGCTTTTGCGCCGTTTCAATGAGTGCGGTTTCGGCTTCCAGCTCAGTCATCGTCTCCGGAAGGGAGTTCCGGAGGAAGTTCTCCATAGACGCCTTGAGCGATAATACGTCTTCTTGCGGGCTTGGCATCAATGATCTCCGGCGCGGCTTTGCGCTTGAAGTCAGGGGTGGGCAGGCTGTTGTAGAAGTTCCAGAAGGTGGGCAACAGGTCGGTGAGCACGCCGGGGTTGGCCAGATGGATATGCGGCTTCAGATAGGCCGCCAGAGACAACGCCATGGCCCAGGGGGCAGAGGGGCTGATCCAACTGGCGTTCGGGGTATCGGCTTCGCCGTTGTCCGGCAGGGGAAGAACGCGGGTTTCCCCGTTTTCATTGCTGGTAGTGAACCCGAGGCGGGCGAGGAAGCCGGAGCACAGCGATTCCGCATTGGGGCTCAGGGTTTCCAGTTCGGCCAGAGGCAGCAGTGCCTCCTTGCCGCCGCGCGCGGCCAGAGCCGAGAGAGCAACGCTCAGGGGCAGAAGATCCGGGAAACGTTTGGCCGTTGCGAGCAGCATGGCCGGAGACGGCGCCGTCATGGCCCCTTCACGCGTACTGTGCAGAGTATCGGCCTCGCACTGGAGAGAAAGCCCGCATTCCTTCAGGAGGTTCAGAGCCTGATCGGCAAAGGGAGAGGAAGGCCAGCGTCCGGCCAGACGGGCTTCGCCTCCGGCAAAGGCCGGGAAGGCCAGAATATGCGCCGCGACAAGGGCGTCGACGGGCAGGGAATATTCCTCGGGCAGGCGGGTTTGCGCGCCTTCGGCGGGGCTGATGACCACCGCGCCGGGTTTGCGTTCCACGCGCACCAGATCGCCGCAGCTTTCCAGCAGGGCAATGGCCTGTTCCACTGCGGCGGGCGCGTGCTGTTCCGCCGTGACGGGCAGGATGAGGCGGGCGCGGCTTTCCCAGAAGGGCAAGGCCAGCGTCAGAGCTGCTGCAAAGCGCGGGGAAAGCCCGGAAGGCAAGGTGATTTCGGATGGCAGAATGCCGGAGCACTCCAGACGGATGGGCAGGCCGTCCTGTGCGGGAATGACGTTGGTCAGGCGCGCGCCCAGTGAGGGCAGGAAGCGGCGCAGGCCGGAAAGATCGATAAAGCGCAGCGTCTCGCCTCCGGTAATCTTGAGCCGGGCAGGCATGCCCAGACAAAACGCGATGACGAGCCAGAGGTTGAAGGCGTCGTCGCCCACATGGATGATCTTGTCCAGATTGCGGATCAGCCCTTTGCCGCCCCGGCTGAGGACGGAACCGTCTTCTTCCCACCACAGTTGGCCGCCGAGCTGGTTCAGCGCCTTGACGCCGTCGATGAGGCCGTCGCTGAGAGCCAGGCCGCGCACGGCGGTTGTCTTGCCGGAAGCAGTGGCAAGGGCCAGCACCATGCGGGCCGTCATACTGTCGGTGGGAGCGGACAGGTTGATTTCCACGGGTTTGAGCTGGGGAGCGAGGTTAAAGTAGCCCTGTTCTTCCTCCGCGCGGGAAAGCGGTTCCACCGCCTGAACTAATTGGAAAAGATCGCGGGCCAGGCGGCTGTCGCGCCCGATGCGGGCGGCCTTTTCTTCCCAGGAAGTGCGCAGGGCCTTCTCTACCGCCGGGTCAAGACGGCCGGCCGTGCGCTGCTTGGCCACCATGCGCGCGCGGCGCATCACCATGCGCAGTAATTCTTCATCCAGCTCCATGATGGCTTCAAGATCGCGATTGCGGGGGCCGGAACTTTCCTTGCGGAAGGGGCGGGGCGCGTCGTCGCGGCGCGGGGCGCGGTCAAAACTGCGGCGGCCCTGATCTCGGTTGTCTGAACGGGCTTCAGGGCGTCCATCCGGACGGCGTTCGCGCCGCTCCGGGCGGCCGTCCTGACGATGTTCGGGCCGCCGCTCGCCACGCGCGTCTCCGCGAGCATCACTGCGTCCGTTTCTGTCGCCGGGCTTGTCTTTTCGCCATTCACTGCGCCGTTCGTCACGGTTTCCATCCCGGTTGCCGTCCCGCCCGTTGCCGCGATCATCGCGTCGAAATCCCTGCCCGCCCGCGCGCGGGGCGCGCCCGTCCTTGGAAAAACCGTCTCTACCGCCCCTATTTTCCATGTCAATCTCGCTCTTGCTTGGATGTTTGCCCGATCTCAGAGCAATTCACCATTGAAATTGTGTATGCCGGGACACGATGTTCAGGCCCGCAGGCTTCGCGGTGGAGTCTTGCCCTGATCGGCTTCATGAGCACTTTCGTTTTGAACTTGCTCCAGCCCGCGTAGCAAAGGTTTACGGCATAATCGAGCCAAACATGATACCCGCCTTTCCCCCGGCCCGCAAGCATGAATTATAATGCCATACGTGCCTGAAGCACGCGCCGATCACGCACGATCTGCACATGGATCTGGCGGCTCAGGTAATTACGGCGGAAGGCGTCGAGGTAGTCGTCCGTGGACCTGATACTCTGCCCGCCCATCGCGATGAGGATATCGCCGGTGCGCAGGCCGAGCCGCTCGGCAGGTGAGGACGCCTTGACCGAAGCGATATACAGGCCGCCCATGCCCCGCAGTTCAGCGGGCTTGCCGGGCACGACGCCCCAGCGCCGTTCGGCCAGGCGATCCGCTTCTTTATCGGAAAAAGGCAAGGTTTTCAGGGTAAACGCCATGGTTTTGCCCCGGCGCGCCACTTCCGCCCGGATGCTTTCTCCGGGCTGGCGGTTACGCAGCAAAGAGAGATACGCCGCGCGGTCCGTGACTGGCTGTCCGTTCAGGGTCAGGACAACGTCACCGGGGGTCAGTGCGCTCTTGACCGGACACTCCGTCACCAGCAACCCTTCGGGCCGGGGCAGGCCAAGCGCACGTGCGGTGCGCGGGTCCATATCCTGCCCGAGAATACCAAGCCAGGAGGGAGTGACATGCCCCTGTTCAAGGATGGCGTCCACCACGGCCCGGGCCTTGTTTACCGGAATGGCGAAGCCTATGCCTTCTCCTCGCGCGTCAATGGCTGTATTGATGCCAATGAGCTCCCCGAGGATGTTGAGAAGAGGGCCGCCGCTGTTGCCCGGGTTGATTGCCGCGTCGGTTTGGATCAGGTCGGTGATGATGCCTTCATCGGACTTGATACTGCGATCCAGCGCGGAAATGACGCCGGTGGTTACGGTATGCGAGAAGCCGAAGGGGTTGCCGATGGCAATGACGCTTTCGCCGGGCATGAGATCCGAAGAGTCGCCCATGCGCACGGAGGGCAGGTTTTTGGCGCTTTTGAGCCGCAACACCGCGAGGTCGAAATCTGGTTCCGCGCCTACAACATCGGCGTCGAAGGTCCTGCCGTCGAGCAGGCGCACGCTGATGGCGTTCGCGCCGTTGACTACATGGGCATTGGTGAGCACAAGTGCCTTTTTTCCGTCGATGATCACGCCGGAGCCGATGCTTTCGGACTGGTACTCGCGTTCGGGCAGGCCAAAGAAGTAGTCAAAGGGGGAGGCCGCGCGGCGCTGGTGCAGGGTGGAGGTGATGTTGACCACGGCGGGGGCCACGGCGCTGACGGCCCGGACCGTGGGGGTCATGCGCTGCTCTTTGGAGGAGGGCGCGGCGGAGGCCGGGATAGGTGCGGAGAGAGGGCCGCAGATCAGGCTCAGGCCGAGGAGCGCGGCAAAAAGGATATTAAGGGGAGTACGGAAAGAGGTCATAAGGGTGCCTCCGGGAAAGATGGGGTGGAGCATTGTTGGAAAATGTACGCGTGAACAGCCGGATCGTCCATGACTGCGTCAAATGCTTCGGTTCGCTTGTCCGCCGCCGCAAGGCGCGCGGACGTGCGCGAACAGCATTTTCCTTGTCCTGAACGCTCCGGCTTATTCATCGCTACATTTTCCAACTGTTCCCCTCGCAACGAGGCGGCCTGCGCCGCTCTCATTGCGAGATGGTCAGCGGAAAAAACGGTCTCCGGGTAGTATGTCTTTTTCGTCGTGTCAGCACCAGGCAGGAAACGAATATATGGGATGCCCGGGTTTTCCCTGTTTACTCTGACTGCTGCGAAACAGCGAGGGAATATCAAATAAAAGTCTTTGAAAAGAAGGGGGTATGGGGGAGGGAAAACTTTCTTCAGAAAGTTTTCCCTCCCCCATTATACTAATATTCAGCGTTCCAGCCAGTCAGCCAGACGCGTTTCGTACTCTTCGGGGGTCCAGGTCATGCGTTCGTACATCCCGGCCAGCTTGCGCTGGCGCGAGGCTTCCGCCAGCATGAGCGCGGCGGCCACCGAGACATTGAAACTCTGGATCATGCCGTACATGGGGATATACACTTCTCCGTCCACCAGTGGCAGCAACTCGGGGGAAACGCCCGCGTGCTCGTTGCCCATGATGATGGCCGTGGGCTTGGCAAAGTCGTATTCCCCAACGGGCTTCGAATCCGGCGTGCAACTGGTGGCCAGTACCTGAAAGCCTCCGGCGCGCAGAGCCTTCATGAGGTCTTCCTTGCTGTCGTGGCGCAGGGTTTCCACCCATTTGCGGGCCGAGGCCGAAGTTTTGCGGCTCAGGGCCGGAAAGGGGGCGTGCGTGTAGTACAGGTGTACGCCCGCCACTCCGAAGGCGTCGCAACTGCGATAAATGGCTGACACGTTATGTGGATCGTGGATGTTGTCCAGCACCAGCGTCAGATCCTTCTGGCGTTGGGCCAGCACATGTTCAATTTTGGCGCGTCGGCGATCGGTCATGCTGCGCATGGCTAGAACTCCAGCGATCCGGTCGTGCGCGGGAAGGGCAGAACGTCGCGGATATTGGCGATGCCGGTGAGCAGCATGATCAGACGTTCGAAGCCCATGCCGAATCCGGCATGCGGCACGGAGCCGAAGCGGCGCAGATCGAGATACCACCAGTAATCCTCGATATTCTGACCCAGCTCCCGGATGCGCGCTTCCAGCACATCCAGACGCTCCTCACGCTGACTGCCGCCGATCAGCTCACCAATACGCGGCACCAGCAGGTCCATGGCCGCTACGGTTTCACCGTCGTCGTTCTGGCGCATGTAGAACGCTTTGATCACCTTGGGGTAATCGTACACCGTGACCGGCGCCTTGAAATGCTCTTCGGTGAGGAAGCGCTCGTGCTCGGTTTGCAGGTCCGTGCCAAAGGACACGGGATATTCAAACTGCTTCCCGCATGTTTGCAGAATGCCCACGGCATCGCGGTAGGAAACGCGCACGAAGTCCTTGTCTACGAGCTGGCGGAGGCTGTCGATCAGGCCGGGGGACACAAACTTGTCGAACAGGGCGAGATCAGCCTCGCAATGTTCCAGGGTGTGCTTTGCGGCATGGCGGATCAGGCCTTCGCCCAATTCCATGTTGTCCCAGATATCTGCAAAGGCAACTTCCGGTTCGATCATCCAGAATTCGGCGGCGTGGCGCGGAGTATTGGAATTTTCAGCGCGGAAGGTGGGGCCGAACGTGTAGATCTTGCCCAGTGCCGTGGCCATGGCCTCGCCTTCAAGCTGGCCGGATACGGTGAGGCTGGCTTCCTTGCCGAAGAAATCGTCGGTAAAGTAGGGCTGCCCTTCCTTCGCCTTGTGATCGACGGGGAGTGTGGTCACGCGGAACATTTCTCCCGCGCCCTCGCGGTCCGAGCCGGTGAGGATGGGGGTGTGCACGTAGACAAAACCCTGGTTGCGGAAATAGTCGTGCACGGCCAGCGCGGCCTGGGAACGGATGCGGAAGGCCGCGCCATACTTGTTGGTGCGCGGGCGCAGATGCGCGATGGTACGTAAAAATTCGTCGGAATGGCGCTTTTTCTGCAAGGGGAAGGTTTCCGGATCGGCCAGACCAAACACGGTCATATCCTTTGCCTTGACTTCCCACTTCTGCCCCTTGCCGGGAGATTCCACCAGGTCTCCTTCGATTTTCACGGAGGCCCCGGTATTCACGCCTTCCAGCCTCTTCCAGGCGGGGGTGCCTTCATCGATAATGCACTGGAGGTTCGCCAGGCAGGAGCCGTCGTTCAGCTCCAGAAAGACAAAACCTTTGGAATCGCGGCGGGTACGCACCCATCCGCAGACCTTGATATCCTGACGAGGCGCGTCGGCGGCGAGGGCCTCACGGATCACTGTACGCTGCATATTGAACTCCTATTCCTCAACTTCGATTTCATACCAGCCCTTTTCACTCATGCACGCATCGTACACGGTATCCCGGGCCTGGTCATAACGACTCAGAGAATTCAGAACCTGATCCCGCGCCCGTTCGTTTTCCCGCGTCACCCGTTCGTATTCTCTCTGGAGTTGGGCGTTGTAGCCGGGCTCACCGGGAGCGGGCGGCGGCGTGACATAGACATTGTTCCCCAGGTTCACATCCTTGGGAGGAAAAGCCTTATAGGCCTTCTCGAGGCACGCCGCCTTATCGCGATTGAAAGCCTGGGGGTTGGCCGTTTCCAGACCGTATTTGTCGTGATACATGCGCGAAACGATACAACCGGAAAGCATGGGCAAAACAAGCGCAGTCACAAGCAGCGGCCAAAGAAAAGAAGAACGGGGCATGGCGACCTCCCGGCAGTGTTCCCCCCGGCGGGAAACCGGGGCGCCAATGGCGA
>JAEXGX010000288.1 GCA_023450535.1 Pseudomonadota bacterium
CATCTGGCAGGTGTGGCAGAAACATAAATACTCTGGTGGATACGCTCCTCGAACTCCTGGAACATCAGCGGACGATTGTCCAGCGCGGAAGGCAGACGGAACCCGTAATCAACCAGTGTGGTCTTGCGCGAACGGTCGCCTTTGAACATGGCCCCCACCTGGGGAATGCTCATGTGCGACTCGTCGACGAACAGCAGAAAATCCTCGGGAAAATAATCCAACAGAGTCGCCGGGGGATCTCCCGCCTTACGGCCATCGAGGTGGCGTGAATAGTTTTCAATACCATTACAATAGCCGAGCTCCTGCATCATTTCCAGGTCGAGCTGCGTGCGCTGTTCCAGACGCTGCTCTTCCACCAGACGGTTAGTATCATGAAATTCCCGCAAGCGCTCTCCGAGTTCCGTCCTGATGTCATCCATAGCCCGGATCAGGTTGTCCCGGTCGGAAACATAGTGGCTGGCGGGATAGATAACGGTTTTGGAAATTCTTCCCAGCACTTTGCCGGTGAGCGGATCGATCTCGCTCATGGATTCCAGAGTATCGCCGAAAAATTCCATCCGGAGAGCCCGTTCATGCTCGTAGGCGGGAATCACTTCCAGCACGTCGCCGCGTACGCGGAAAGTTCCGCGATGAAAATCATAGTCATTGCGCGTGTACTGGACGTCCACCAAGCGGGAAATGATATTTTCCATGGCGATCCGTTGCCCTTCTTCCACGGGAATGATCAGCTTGGCGTAATACTCCGGAGAGCCCAGACCATAAATGCAGGACACAGATGCCACGATGATTACGTCCCGCCGGGTCAGCAGCGCATGGGTGGCGGCATGGCGCAACTTGTCGATGTTGTCGTTGATGGCCGAATCCTTCTCAATATAGGTATCGGAGGAAGGAACATAGGCTTCGGGTTGATAATAGTCGTAATAACTGACGAAATACTCCACCGCGTTTTCCGGAAACAGGGCGCGGAATTCGCTGTACAACTGGGCGGCCAGAGTCTTGTTATGAGCCAGCACCAGCGCGGGACGTCCGGTACGGGCAATGACGTTGGCCATAGTAAACGTCTTGCCCGAACCGGTGACGCCCAGCAACACCTGATCGCGCACTCCGGCCTCCAGGTTGGCAACCAGTTCGTCGATGGCGGAAGGCTGATCACCTGTAGGGGCAAAGGGCGAATGAATACGGAAAGGAAAATTTTTTTGACTCATGACCGTCAGGCACGCGGAGGCGTAAAGTTGAAGCCGCCCACATTGATACCGGACCGGGTATTTCCCTCCGCCGAAGCAGTGCCCGAATGTTCCGACGTACGGGCCGAAGCACCCGACGGGGACGCCGGAGCATTTCCGTCATGCCGGATCACTGTGGTGAGCCCGGCCACAATACCGGAAAGGTTCGCCAGATCTTGCGGAATGATCATGGTGGTGCTCTGCTTGGCCAACGCGCCGAATTGCTGCACCCAGCTTTCCGCCACGCGCAGATTGGCCGCCGCCACTCCGCCGGGAACCATCATCTGCTCGGAGACCAGACGCAGACCTTCCGCTGTGGCCTGAGCCACGGTTTCAATCAGCGTCGCTTCACCCTGAGCCTGATTCTTGAGGGATTGCATCTTGCCTTCGGACTCAGCAATAGCGGCCTGCTTGGCACCTTCCGCCCGGTTGATCTGCGACTGCATTTCCCCTTCGGACTGTGCGATAACGGCGCGTTTTTCGCGCTCGGCCCGCATCTGCTTTTCCATGGCCTGCATCACCGTGGCCGGAGGTGTGATATCCCGGATTTCATAACGCAATACTTTGATGCCCCACGGCGAGGTCGCGGCGTCCAACGCGGCGACGACTTCCTGATTGATGGTACTGCGTTCCTCAAAAGTCTTGTCCAGTTCAAGCTTTCCGATGGCCGAGCGCAGCGCCGTCTGTGCCAGCTGCACCGCCCCAAAAAGGTAGTCGCTGATCCCGTAGGCTGATTTTTCCGGGGCAATAACCTGAAGATAGAGCACACCGTCGATATCCACGCTCACGTTGTCCCTAGTAATACAGGTCTGTTTGGGCACATCCAGCACCTGCTCCTTGAGAGAACGCTTGTAGGCGACAACATCCAGGAAAGGAATCAACAGATGAAAACCGGCATAGAGCACTGTACGGAATTTGCCGAGGCGTTCTACTACATAGGCCTGCTGATTAGGTACAACCTTGGCCGTTTTTAACAGAATGATAATCAGCAGAATGGCCAACAGCGCAAGAATAACAATAGAAGTGGGAATAAATGTGGGCATGGGATATCCTTATGTTCAGGTATACGAGAGATTTCTCAATCTGTGAAACACTGAAATTCACTGAACAGTCTCAACTTCCAGGACAAGCATATCTGCCGGGGATGGGCCTTTCACACGAACACGCGCGCCCTTTGCTACCGCTACGGGAGAAAGAGCACGCCAAAAACTGCCGCCAAGCGCAATTTCGCCTATCCCCCCGGCGGGAATCGCCTGTGTCACTTCCGCCAGCGCGCCTGTATAGGCGAATTCCGGCGCTCCTTCAGGCGAAACATCGGGCCGGGCCGAAGGTGCATCAGCCTTGTTTCCGCGAAAGATCGCAACCAGACGGCGCCGCAAAAAAAGAAGAGATGCCAAAGACACCAGCAGAAAAGCGACCAGTTCCTGCTCAAGACCGGAATGGATAGCAGCGACCAACGCAGCGGCCCATGCTCCCACGCCGAAAAAAAACACAACAAAAGAGGTGGTGAACAGTTCGCCTACCAAGCAGGCGACGCCGATGACAAACCAGATGACTACCGGACTCACAAAAACTCTCCTCATCCCGGCCGGAAGGAATAATGATGCATGCCTGCGCAGCCGGAAGCGTACAAAACATACAAAGGAAAGCATTTCCTGTCTATGAGCAGGATCCAGCCCGGAATGCAGGTCTTACTATTCAATAGAATAATCGATGACTATCACACGGCATTGGCAAGTAATTTTTAAATGCTCTGCTGTAGAATGATGTTGAGGATACACCTTAACCGCCGGAAGCGCGCGCCGTGGCGCGCTTGGAGCAACGAGCCCCCGCCGCATGGTAATGCGGCATGGAGGGAGGCCGACCAAATGGCGGCTCCATAGGGGCCGTACCCGTTGCCGAGCATAGCGAGGTTTACGGGCATCGAGAGCAGAAATGAAGAGCGGAAGAAAGGGTGCGCGGAGTCGAGTGAAGCTATGCTTCACGAGGTGAAGTGACGACAGCCGTGGATACATGGTGCCTTTCGCCCATGTGGAACACGGGCTGCCTTTGCGGCAACGCATGTTGCCGCTGGAACCGGGGCAAAGCTCTATGTCCGGCGCGGAAGTATCAACACAATTCTACAACAGAGCCTTTTTAAATATCCATTTGACAGAGGCAGAACACGAAATAGCCCCACGAAAATTTCCGCAGGGCTATTTCGTATTAAGATACCTCCCGATGGCTATGCCTGAGATAAATTTCCACATGAGGTAAACATGGCATCACCAAAAAAATAAGACATTAAAAAGACCACGATAGAGATAACAATCACAACAAGAAAACCAAATTTTGCAAAATCGGAAGGATGCGAGTACTCCTCTCCCCCCATGATGGCGACGGCGGGGGTCACACTTGAAAACGTGAACATTACAGCAACGTTGGACACCATACCCACGGATATGCACGCCGCAAGAGCATTGAAACCATATATGGATGCCAAGTTAGCAGTAAGCGGAATAACGAGTGATACCAGCGCAATATTCGTGACAAATTGTGAACAGAATCCTGTAAAAAGAATCAGGAAGAACCAGACCCAAACCCCTTGAATGTCTCCAAGGAACCCCCTAATAAGATTAGCGCACCATTTGTCGATACCACCCGCAAGAAGCACATCGCCAAAGGCGAGTATACCAAGTGTAATGACCAAAATTTCCCAACTGATGTTATCTTTGGCCTGCTTCCAATTCATTGAGAAAAGAATCTTACCTTCCTTCGAGAGACTTCCACGGGGTATAAAAAAACACGCGGCCCCCATGAAGATGGCGACCACAGGGCCGCTGAGCAGTTTTACGCCCTCTTTCCACCCAATAGCTTTTGCGAAAGTGGGGCCGAAGCACCACAATAGCAGCGCCACCGCGACGGTGACCAAAGACACAATTTCGTATCTGCTGATGGGACCAAGTTCTTTCAGCTTCACTTCCATTGCATCGGTAGAAACCATGGATTCGCCTTTTCTTACGAAAAAGAGGCCGGACATGATTCCACAAATGACAAGAGCAATTATCGCTAACGGCATTCCAAGTGAGCTCCATTCCCAAAAAGTTACCTGATGTCCGAGAGTCGTTGCGATAAGCGCAATGATGACCATGTTGGGAGCACCGCCCAGAGGAGTGCCTATACCACCGATAGACGTCGCCGTGCCATTCAGAACGAACAAGCCACGGATAAAACGATTATTGCGTTCGATGTTGCACGCTCTTCCCAAAGCGACCGTCGTGGCCGCGAAAAGCATTGCAACGGGAATGTTAGGGGCAATAGCGGAAAGAAATCCTATTCCCATAGTAAAAACAAAGAGTAAGGCGAGAGGACGCCCTTTCAAATAAGGACGACACATTATCCAGTAAGCGTACCTGTATATGAGTCCACTTTCCTTAATGAGGCCAACCAGAATCGTTGCTCCGAAAATAAGCATACATGTTGGAGACCCAAGAAAGGCAAAGGCTTTGACCGGAGGAAGCAAACCCAGCAAAGCAAAGATCGGAATACTGAGAATAGCGGTAACAGGGAGAGCAAACACTTCTGTTGTCCACCATGTTATAAGCCACAGGCAGGCTCCCATATTGAGCATGCCCGCCTGCGTCATACCCGAAGGGGCTGGAAGTTGCTGAACAATATAACAAATAGCGGGACCTAGCAGAAAACTAAAAAACTGTTTTACCAGTGCAGTGTTCATACGGTCCTTCTTGTTATCATTTGGACGTTTTTGGCTTATTGATATCCCCTATGACTGAAAAAGCCTGAAGAACCTGAATTCCTCTTTTTCTGGACTCGGCGTTGCCAGTCTTCCATGGCTCAATTTCCCACCATCTCTGGATGTCGGGATGAATGATTTCCGTTTTGGACAAATCTCTGCCCGCCAAGCCGGGATAATCCAAGCCGTAACGGTACGCACGATGAATAAGATTCATCATGTAGCTTTCGGGATAGGCATCTGTACGTCCGGTTTTATACATAGCGTGAGTATCATCCAGGAAGGGCGTTATTTCACCACCTTTCAGCCAGGGGCTGATAAATTCCCAAACAACTCTCGGTTCGGGCTCTCCTGTAACTTCAAAGAGTTGTCCTCCTGCGGTTGCGCAGATCATGGTATTTCCGTTAGGAAGGCGCTGAGCTCCGCTCTGCATGGGGGAATGGAAATTCAGGGCTCTGCGTGCTTCAAATTTCCATACGATCTTGCCGGATTCTCTGTTTATTTCTAAAACTCGAGAACGTTGTCCCTGGGGTCTTCCCCATCCGTTGTCAAAAACCAGGATATTTCCGTTTTCAAGCCAGCTTGCATTGTGTGGCCCCCAAAGTTGCTGAT
>JAEXGX010000290.1 GCA_023450535.1 Pseudomonadota bacterium
CACCAAAGCTGTCCCCTTCAAGATTTTTCCGTTCCCGTGCCCAGATACCGAAGCCGGACAGATCGGTGGTGACGGTGGGCACGCCGTAGGCGGCGCTTTCGTGCGGGGTATAGCCCCAGGGTTCGTACCACGAGGGGAAGACGCCCAGATCGCAGCCGGAAAGAATTTCAAAATACGGCATGTTGAAAAAGCCGTCGTTTCCGTCGAGCTGCGCGGGCACGAATATCACCTGCACGTGATCGTCCTTGCGGTTACGCAGACCAAGGCGCTGGCAGGCGTTAAGAATGGGATCGTGGGGGGCGTCGTAGACATGGTGGCTGGCGATGAATCCCGCATCCGGCAGGGCCGGATCGGGCACGGCGTCGGGGCTGCCTTCAATGGCGGCGCGGTTGGGGCCGGTGTGTCCGCCCATGACCAGACACAGGGCCAGAATATGGGTTTCGGAATTTTGTATGGCCTGTTGCACGGCGGCCAGGGCATCCAGAAATACATCCACGCCTTTATTGTGGAATTCGTAGCGGCCTGAAATGGCCATGATGCGGGTGTTGGGGGGCAGGTCATGCCGCAGCAGGCGGCTGACCGGCTTGAGCAGACGTTCGCGGTTGCGCCGCGCGGCGTCGCGATCCGCGCTGTAATCCGGAATGGTGCGCAGATCCAGGCCGTTGGTGGTGATCACGTCAGGCACGCGCCCCAGAAACAGGGCAGCCTCGTCTGCGGTAATACGGCTGACCGTGGTGAATATGTCGGCTTCACGGGCGCTGATGCTTTCCATGGAGCATTTGGCTGTAATATTGTAGGCAGCGGCTTCCTGCGCCGGAGAAATGGAGGCCATTTTTGAATAGATGTCCACGCCCGCTCCGGCCATGGCCCGGCCCAGCATGGTGGCGTGGGTGGTGAACACGGTGCCCGTTTCCGGCGCAAGCTGCTTGACGGCCAGCAGGCCCGCTCCGCACATCCATTCGTGAAACTGGGCCACGGCTTTTTTCCGGCCGATCAGCGCGGGCGTGTGGCAGGCCGCTGCAATGACTTCGCCGCAGGCGTAACTGAACAGTACGGGTTCGATGTAGTCCCACCCGCCGGACAGGGAATCCACGCCGAAGCGTTCCCACAACTGGTACAGAAGCTGGCTGGAATTGTGCCGCCCGGCAAAGTCCACCAGAACGACCTTGGGACGGCCGGGAATGTCCCAACGGCCGAAGCGGCAGTTCAGTGATCTGTCCTTCAGCGGATAACGCAGTGCGTTCCAGCAGGGTTCGTCGCTTTCGACGAAACCCGCATTTTGCTTGAGATCCGGGCCGATCAGGTAATAGTTCTCGCCAAAGGTTTCCACCGCCTGCAGAGCCTTGCTGGCAAGAACCTCATAAATACCGCCGACTTTGTTGCACACTTCCCAACTGACTTCAAACAGGCAGACGCGGCCGTTGTCGTTGCTCATCAAACATTCCTTTGTGGATGAAAGGCAAAGCGTTGCAGATACCGCACCATATTCTCCCGGCTTTCCGTTTCAGGCAAATGTTTTTTGCCAAGACTGTTTGCGTGGAGAGCGAGCCGGGGGGAAAGATGCCATTTCAGAAGGATGAAAACACCTCTTTGAGGGGTTTTATCGCCCACCGGCTCCCTCCCTCAAATTTCGGGGCGGTTGACGCTATCAGCAGCCTCCGTTTTAACAGTGTGCTTTTCCGGAACCGTTTCGCCGCCTTCTTCATTGTCTGCCGCGTTGTTTGTCCCGTTGCCCTTGGTAGCGTCGGCGCGTCCGTCATGCCGTGCGTTCAGCCGAAGCTTGAAATCGGCCAGCACATTCATAAAGTTGATATATGCGTCGTAGGGAGAACCATAGGGGTTGAAATACTTGTGTACGTCGCCGTCAGAAAACCACTTGGTACACATGTAGTAGAAATGATCCGAGGTCTGGAGCCGCCGCCAGGCGCGGGTGACGCCGGAGTCGTTCAGGGCGCGCACCTGCGGCTCGCAGGCGTACAGGGCGTGAATGGCGTCGTGTTGCATGTCGTTGCCCAGCCAGGCCGTGAGATCGCGCTCGGCATCAGCCCAGGACATGAACTGCGGCACGTCCAGCCGGGCGCGGGGGGACAGTGAATCCGCCGCTTCGGACGGCGTTTTGAAGCTGAAATCCGGATGGCGCAATACAGCGCCAGGCAGGGCGCGCATGAAGTCAAAAATGCCGGAGGATGCCCACTGGTGCTCGCCGAAGGTTTCATAGTCCATGAACAGATTGATCAGTTCGCCCTTGGTGTTGACGGCATGAGCCCAGGCCGCGAACTTGTCCGCCGTGAGGGGATATTCCGGCCAGTCGCGGTTGGAGAAACGGAAGGCGATGTCGTCGGACAGGGAATAGTTCTTGAGCAACAGCTTGAGCCTGGTGCAGCCTGCGGGCTGGTACAGCCAGTTCGGACTGCGCCAGCCGAGCACATGATCCGCGCCTTCGGCCAGAATGGCGTCGTAGCCCATGGCCTCCACTTCCCGCGCCACGTCGTTGTGGTAGATGAGTTCCGTGTTGCGGAAGACGCGCGGCGACTGGCCGAATAATTCCTCAATGCGCTTGCGGTGCCGGCGCACCTGATCCCGGAATTCCTCGCGCGAGAACAAGAAGGCCAGGCTGTGACAATAAGTTTCATCCAGAAATTCCACGCAACCGGTGCGCCCCAGAGCCTGAAAGCTCTCCAGCACTTCGGGGGCGTATTCCTCAAACTGATCCAGGGCCGTGCCGGAAATGGAAAAACTGACCTTGAAACGACCTTCGTGCCTGCGGATAAGCTCCAGCAGCACATCGTTCATGGGCAGATAGCACTTGCGGGCCACTTTGAGCAAAATATCGCAGTTGGCGTCTTCATCTTCATAGAAGGGGTTCGCGCCGATCTCGAAAAAAGTGTAGGGGCGTAGCCGGTAGGGTTGATGAACCTGAAAATAGAAACAGACGGCGGGCATAATTATTAACTCCGGCAAACGGTGTTGTACGCGTCAAGAATACCTTCGGCCGCTCGATCCCAGGTGATGGATTTAAGTTCTTCGCGGCAGTTTTTGACCATTTCTTCGGCCAGACGGGGGTAGCTCAGCACGGCGCAGATGTTATTGGCCATTTCGCGGGTGTCCCAGAAGTCCACCTTGAGGGCGTTGCGCAGAATTTCGGATACGCCGGACTGTCGGGAGAGCAGCACCGGCACGTCGTACAGCATGGCTTCCAGCGGTGCGATGCCGAAGGGCTCGGACACACTGGGCATGACGTAGAGGTCGCTGAGGGCGTACATGCGGTCCACGTCCGCCCCGCGCATGAATCCGGTGAAATGAAAGCGGCTCCCCATGCGCAACTGGCTGACCCGGCGCACCATGCGGGGCAACATGTCCCCACTGCCCGCCATGATGAAACGCACGTCCGGCAGGGTATCCAGCACCAGACGGGCGGCTTCCACAAAGTAGTCCGGCCCCTTCTGGAAGGTGACCCGGCCCAGAAACAGCACCCGCTTTTCCTTGCGGCACAGTTCGGGAACATCGCCGCGCGGGCCGACGTTGCGGCGGGACACGGCGTTGTATACCACCACGATTTTTTCCGGCGGCACGCCGTAACGCCGGATGGCCGTATTGCGGGTGAGGTGGCTCACCGCGATGACCAGATCGGCGGCCAGCAATCCTGCCTTTTCCACAGCGGCCACGGCCTCGTTAATGTGTTCGCCGCTGCGGTCGTACTCCGTGGCGTGCAGGTGGACGACCAGCGGCTTGCCGGTCATGGTTTTGGCCAGCATGCCCGCCGGATAGGTCATCCAGTCGTGGGCATGGATTACATCGAAGCCGTCTTTCGCGCCTTCACGCAGGGCCAGCGCCGCAGCCGCCTTGCCGTAGCGGTACACTTCACTCATGAGATCCGGCCCGTAGCCGCCGTGCAGCTCCGTCACGTCACCTTCGACGCCGGGTTCGACAAAGGTTTCCGTGCGGGTATTCACGCCGCTTAACAGACGACGGCGCTCGGCGTAACTTTCTTCGGTATCGTAGGCCAGCAACAGCGAATCCACCTCGCGCACGGCGATTTCCTTGTGCCAGACTTCCACGGTGGCGCGGGACAGGCGGCGGGCCGTCCTGCTGTCCATGCGCGCGCCCGAGGCCGAAAGCAGACGCAGATGAGCGTCCATGCCCATGCTGTCGCCCTTGAGGCGCGGCAGCAGGAACAACACGTCCGTGCCCTTGCGGGAAAGACCCCGCGTCATGCCGTAGCACGCCGTGCCCAGGCCGCCGCTGATATGCGGCGGAAATTCCCAGCCAAACATCAATACGCGCATGGCATCAGCTCTCCGTGGTTTTCCAGAACATTTCAACTTTGAAATCATACATGGCCAGGACCCTCTGTTCTGCCCCTCTCTGCCTCGCGGGATTCACCGGGTTTGGGAAGCCGGGCTTCCCACGCGGCGTAAAGCTCCGGTTCGGCATTCTCGATCAGGCGCAGCAGGCGGTAACATTCGCCCACGCTCCAGGCCTGGGCAATGCAGCCGCCCGGAGCGTGGGGCGGGTTGCCGTTGAAGATTTCCGAAATACTGCCCAGGCCAGCGTCAGCCAGATGATTCGAGAACAGGGGGGTCAGGGTATCCAGCAGTCCTGCCGCCGCGCCCCGCACATCCCAGGCTGTTTTCAGCAGGGCTTCGCCATAGGCTCCCAGCAGCCAGGGCCATACTGTGCCCTGATGGTAGGCTGTATCGCGCCGGGCTGGGTCGCCTTCGCAATATCCCCTGTAGGCCGGATTACGCGGAGACAGCGTGCGTAGACCGTAGGGCGTGAGCAGGCTGTTCCGCACGCATTCCACTACAGGCGCCCAGTCGTCCGGAACCAGCGGAGGATAGGGCAGGGATACGGCGAAAATCTGGTTGGGCCGAACAGCGGTGTCCTGAATGCCGTCACGCCAGACATCGGCCAGCCTGCCGTCCCCGCGCGGCACCCACAGCCGGTGGCGGAAGGATGCACGCAGGCGGTGCAACAGATCGGGGCAGCGCCATTGCGGATCGTCGTAGCGTTGGGCCAGATCGTCGGCAAAGGCCAGCGCGTTGTACCACAGGGCGTTAATCTCTACCGGGCAGCCGTGGCGCGGAGTGACAGGTTTGCCGTTTACCTGGGCGTCCATCCAGGTGAACTGGGTGGACGCATCGCCGGTATGCAGCATGCCCTCTTCATCCATGCGGGCCAGAGTTGCGCCGTTTTCCGCCGTTACGCCGCGTTTGTAGGCGGCCAGCATCTGCTTGATGCGCGGCCAGCATTCCGCACGGACGAAGTTTTCCTTCTCCGGGGCCCAAACCAGCAGTTGCTGCACAGCCCACACATACCACAACGAAGCGTCCACAGAATTGAAGGCGGGCCGTCTGCCCCCGCCGCCCAAGAGATTGGGGATGACCCCATCCTGCATCTGACGGCCTGCGGCGGCCAGAATGTCCTCGCCCTTGTGCAGCCGCCCTGCCGCAAAGGTCAGGCCAGGCAGGGCTATGAGCGCATCACGGCCCCAGACATCGAACCAGTGGTAGCCCGCTGTCACGGCGGACGTACCCTGTTCGCGCACCGGAGCATCCGGCCGGTGTATGAGATAGCGGGCGGCTTCACGCCGCAGGTGGCCGAGCAGTGAGGAGGAGCGTTCGGTCAGGGCTGTACGGCGCTCCGTTTCTGCAGTCCACACTTCGCCCAGAGGGCCGGGAACTTCCTCTGTGGAGGCCGAAAGCAGGATGGACGCTCCGGGCGTGAGTTCAATGTCGAACTGGCCGGGCAGAAAAAGGTCTTCCTGGCTGGGGTAACCGCGTTCCTCCTCCATGAAATAATCCACATTCCGGCACCAGTCCGGGCCGGGATAGAAGGAACTCGCCGCTCCGTATACCTGCATGAACAAGGGAGGCAAGGCGTTGTAGGGCCGGATGGAGAACCCCGGAGAAGGGCCCCTTACCGGAAAGGCCTTGACCTGAAGCTCCATGTTGGCGCGGGTCAGATCATGGGCATTGCGGAAGGCCAGCAGTGGCTTGATGCGCAGGGTAAGAGGCGGAATTTCCTCTCCGTTTTCCAGATCGAGGCAGTCGACCGTGTAGCGGATGAGCAGCAGGGAACGGCCACGTACGAGCACGATTTCTCTGGTGAAGACCAGAGGGCCGATGCGGTAGCGAAACAGCGGCCAGTCGCCGGTTTCCACATATTCCAGATATTCGTGTCCTGGCGGGTAGTAGACGCCGGGGTGCTTGCGACAGGAGAAGAAAAATTCGCGCCCGCCCGCGAGCACGGATTCCTCCAGGGTGGAGAGCAGGACATGCCGGCCGGGCGGGTCGGCCAGATCCGCCACCAGCAGACCGTGGTACCTGCGGGTATTACAGCCGGGCACGGTGCCCGATGAGTAATCCCCCAGGCCGTTGGTCAGTAGCCATTCTTTACGCAGCGCCCGCCGGATATTCTGGCAGGCGGGCTTATCGAACATGAATCTCATGCCCTTCCCTCCCGACCGGCACCGAACCTGCGAAGGCCGGAAACCGGACCTTATACGACTTTTTCAGGCTGTATAAAAGACTATAGGAAAGTTCCGGAGTAAGGTAAATGAAAAAAATATCTTGACCGCTGGCGGCGCACGCGTGAGTGT
>JAEXGX010000257.1 GCA_023450535.1 Pseudomonadota bacterium
GGCCTGAACTCCACCGGGGAGCTGAAAGTTCATTTCGGCACTGGAAACAGTTCAGCGGAAGACTATTACAATATCTCCATAGGCGATGCCACGATGCGGGGGCTGGGGCTTGTTGAAGGGGGGAGGCCTGGTATCATTTTTCCGTTGGGGGATATGCCGGGAGCCACTTCCACCGGATATAAAGCTGATAGCGTCGGGTCCGGGATTATCTCCATGGCATATATTCCAAAAGGCAGTAAAAATGTCACAATTACTATAGACGGACTTCCCGGTGCGGAGGATGACATCCAGCTTTTTACCCGGGACGGCTATCATCTTCTCGGTACGGAAATTGATGATAGCGACGCCGTCAATGATTATACTTGGAAGGTGAATGGCGTAACAGGTACAGCGGAAGCGGGAAGAGTCATGACGACCGAAAACGGATTTCTTTCCGACAACTACAAGACCCCCGGCGATGCCAATGATACCGGTGGCGCAGTCATGCAGGGCGCGTTCAACGATGGTTTTCCTCCCGGTACAACAAAAGATACCTGGGCTCTTGGCGGCGGCAAGACGCAGACCTTTCAGCGCGCCGGGAGCGCCAAAAGCATGACCATTACCTACAGCGGCGACTATGATCGTTTGCAGGACACCCCCAACCTGGGGTCCATTAATATCCCTCCTGGGGGAAGCGCGGATTTGACCAAAGAAAAACTCACCATTGACGAGACGACTGAGGATATCCTGATCATCATTTCGGGAACGGGTATTTTCAATATAGATGCTACATGGGATTCCATGCCCAAGGCTACGACCTTGCCAGAAGGCTCTGACGCCAACCAGAGTATCCTGTCCATAGAAACCCAGGGGAAGGCGCAAAGGGCGCTGCCTCGCCTTAATGAGGCTATGGTCAGAAAGGATAATATTCGTGCCAGTCTCGGTGCGATGCAAAACCGGCTGGAAAATACCATCACCAATCTGGAAGTTCAGGCGGAAAATCTTCAGGCTGCCGAATCACAGATTTCCGATACGGATGTCGCCACGGAAATGACCATGTTTACCCGCCATCAGATTTTGGCTCAAAGTTCCGTGGCCATGCTCGGGCAGGCCAACTCCCTGCCGCAAATGGCCATGCAGCTCATCGGCGGATAACGTCGCCCGGTTTGAGAACAATACGCCGCAGGGAAAACTATACCTTGCACAGATCGGCGTAAACGGCGGAAACAGCGTGGAGCAGATCATCCGGAGCAAGCAGGAGTTGAATACCACGCTGGCCCGCACTGATGAAAATACGATCCCAGAGAATGGCGCTCTCGTCGAGATAAACCGGATAATTTTTTTTCGCGCCCAGGGGGGAGCATCCGCCCCGAATATACCCCGTCAGCGGCAGAACTTCCTTGAGATGCACCATGGTGGCGCTCTTGTGTCCGGATGCGGCGGCGCTTTTTTTGAGGTCCAGTTCTGCCGGGCCGGGAATGCAGGTCATGATGATTTCGCTTTCCGCCTTTCCTTCCGCGCGGACGACAAGCGTCTTGAACACCTGTTCCGGAGGGACGCCAAGCGTTCGCGCCAGAGCTACAGCGGAGAGGTCGCTCTCGTCCACTGTGGCGGTGAACAGTTGGTAAGGGATACCCAGATCATCCAGAATTCTGGCTGCATTGGTCTTTTTTATCGGCATAGCGCAAAATATTCCTTATGTCCGCCGATTATTATACCAAGTGTAAACTTTATGCATTAATAAAATCGGGGGGGAAACATCCCCCCGATGAAAGTCGGGGGGGAACCCCGGAAAGGTACGTTTTTTCTGGTGGTGGAAACATGCCCAAGGGCAAGCCACACTTGAAATGCTTTTTTCAGGCGGAACGCGTTATTCTGTCTCTCAAGTTTCACGCTCTGCCGGAACCTCACGTCCATCGACTCCGCAGAGTTTTTCAACGTTGAAATACTCTCATTATCCTTGGCCCGCGCTGCCACTGCGACGTTTTTCCCACAGTTGCATTTCTTTCATTTTTTTGCGGCGTTCACGCTGCAGTTCCTTGCAAACAAGAGGGATATTCTTTTTCAGTCCCCATTTTTCACGGTAAGTTTCCGCATCAAGATCATGCGCTGCAAGGTGCTTGCGCGTAATCATCTTGAAGGCTTTACCACATTCCAGGCAGGTGACGGATTTTTCCTTGATGGATTTGGCCGGAAGCATGGCAGGTTCGTTCGCTTCTTCTTTTTCAAAAGGAGCATTTTCCAGCATTTTCAGACTGGCAGCCAGAGTACGCACCATGGAAGTAATTTCTTCTTCGGACATGACGCGTACTGAGGCTTGAGCTTTTACAATTTCCAGTGCCTGCTTCAAATAATCATCCATTGTGTACTTCCTTACAAAAGGGTTTGTTGTGTATACATCTTAGAGCTTTTAGACATGCTGCACCTCTCCTATACGACGATAACTTGAAAAAATGCAAGCAGGTAGTGATGAATGTTTACAATAATAGAATCTATGTACAGGGAAAATTTTACATCGAAAAAGTAAGATATTAGAACGGGAATAGACGAAATACGCATATGTTAGATAAAAAAACAGCAGGTCGGGAAAATGAAGCCCGACCTGCTGTTTTTTTTACGATATATGGAGAAAGCTTTACGATATATGGAGAAAATTTTATTTGAAGAGCTTTCCCAAACCTCTGGTGAGCTCCTGCTCCAGCCTGCTGCCGGGTTGCAAAGATAAATTAATGTTCTTCAGACCACTCCTCATATCCAGATGATAAGAGGGGCTGTCCAGAGGGCCGCGTACACTGATCGGCAGGCTGGCCACACCCGCGACGCGGAGGGTTCCGGCCAGATTGAGCATCCGTTGCGGTAAATTGATGGTGCCCTTGCCATTCAGTTCAAGTTCCGGCGAGGTGCAGCGCGCATCGGTCACGGAAATAACGCCCTTATCGCTGGTGAACGTGATCAGAACCTTTTCAAAAGTAGTGCCGGAAGAGGTCAGCTTTTCAATTTTTTCGAGGCCCTGCGCTCGTCCGCCCAGAAGTGCGGTCAGCCCTTTGAGTTCTTTTGCGGCGGAAGAGATGTCGGTCAGTTTGAGTTGTAGCGGCGCGGCAGAGATGCTGCCTTGCCCATTCAGGGTTCCGGCTGCATCGGCAGTGTTGAAACCCAGTCTGGCGTTGACACGACCCTTTCCGGAAATTTGATCGGGGCGGAGCGTGTCAAGTTTGGGGAGCGTTTCCACAAGCTGGCGCAGTTCGATATCCTCTGCGCTGACCTGCAGGCGCACATCTGTATTTCGCAGGCTGCCCATGCCGGAGGCCAGAGCGGAAACAGAGGGCAGTACAACATCCACAGCGGCCTTTGTCTGACTGCTCCAGGCTGAGAAGGTGAGGGGATTGACGCTGTAGGAACCCTGATCCCCGCTGACGCGTGCCTGGATATTTTCCAAACGCAGATTTTCCCAGATGAGGCGTTCAGCCGCAAGCGAGAGTTCAAGCGCTGGCCAGGGCTGCACGGCCAACACAGTGGCACCGCTCTCGGTTTTACGTTCCGTCACGCGCGGCAGAGTGGAAGAGTTCTCCTGGTGTCCGGGGGCGGTTCTGTAGCGGGCGGGGGTCAGCTCGCCCAGGCTCAAACTGCCGCGCAGTGCGGGCGGTTCAATAGTACCGTCCAGCTTGCCGGAGAACGTCATACCGTCCAGTTCTCCCTCCAGGGTTTCCAGGGTGAGGCAGCCGTTTTCAAGGCTTAGCGCCGCATTGGCGGTCAAGGCGGACAGTGCCGTTTCGTCAGGGAAGGGGGCACGCCCGAGAGCCTGGAGCAACAGACGGGGAGCGCCTTTGCAGGTCAATTGAAGTCCACCCTTGCCTGCCAGCAGAATATGCTCGGGCAGGTCCGGGGGCGCGGCGGCGAGAAGTTTCGCCATGTCTGGAGCGGAAAGCGTGCCGGAGGCGCTGAGGCTGAGACCGGGCATGCTGGTTTCCAGCTTGTTCAGCTCCAGAGTGTTGCTTCCGGGGTTCCAGCTCATCCCGCCGGAGAGGCTGGCATCCTGCGTGAAGCCCATGTTTTCTTCCGGATGGATGAGCGCTTTATGGACTACGGCCGAAAATGCGCCATCCTTGTACGCCAGATTGCTTTCCAGGGAAAGGTTAGCCTGGCGGAGGGGATCATTCGGCGTTTGCCGGAATGCGACATGACCGGAGGCTTCCACGCCGAGAGTTGCGTTGGGGCGGGCATTGGTCAATTTGAAAGTGATATCTGAAAAAGAGCAAGAGCGCCCGTCAGCCCAGGTCAGAATGACGGAACCTCTGTTCAGGCTGGAAGCATCTGGCGCGAGGGTGAGCAGGCGGTTGACGCGTTCTTCCAGGGTGTCATTGAACGCTGTCTGTACGCTTTTTGTTATGGCTGCGGAAGGCTCGCCGGTGGGAGTTTCAGGGGAT
>JAEXGX010000309.1 GCA_023450535.1 Pseudomonadota bacterium
GGCTTGCGCTGGATATGACGCGGGCAGGAGCAGGACTCTGCGCTTCCCGCATGGCCAACAGCATCTTTTCCGCGCTGGTGCCGCGCTGACTGGGGGGGAGATTGGTCTGGTACGTCACCCGGATCACCGTAGGAGCGGGCTGCTCTCCGGCGGCAGGCACGGACGCGACTGCGGACATGCCAGAAACAGGCGCGGCAGGAGTTGCAGCGTCACGCGCACGGGAACTTTCACCCTGCCTGTGCATGGGAGCCTCGCCCTTCATCTGCTGGAGCGTAAGCCGTGGATTGGACGCAGACGCCAAAGACACATGGGAATCCCGACGGCTTTCCGACCGCTCCGTTTGCGCCAGAACCTGCTGCGCCGGAGCCGCCGAAGCAGGAATTGCCGAAGAAGACGCGAGAGAAGGCGGCGTCACCGCGTTCCGGAGTTCGTCAAGAGTTTGACGAACCGGATCATCCGTTGTCATGTCGGCTGACGCAACCGTGGTTCCAGGTATCGGGTTGGCAGGCGCCTGCGCAACAACGCCAGACAGTCTCTCTCCCTGCTGCCCGAAAGGCTGAGGAGAAGGCGCTTCCGCAAAAGAATTCGCGGGAATTCCCGCTGGCGCTTCTGCTGATGTTTCCGCAGAAGCCTCCATCGGCGCCTCGCCGTCATAGATGGACGATACAACGTTCTTTTCTGCCGGAGAACGAGCTCCGCCCGCAGGGGCAAACACTCCTGCCGGACCGTGTTCCCCGGAGGCGGCAGACACGACGGGGGAAGATTCCGTGGCGGCGAACGCCATTTCCTGTCCGACGCGCGCTTCAACCTCGGAAGGCAGCAACGGAGCTGGCTGAACATCCAGCGCCGTACGGCGCGGCGGGCTGATCCGGGAAGCTTCGCCCATATTGGCGTCGTTGCGGCTCAACTGTGTCATCATCATGTCCGCAAGGCCAATGCCGCCCGCGCTGGTAACGCTCTTGGCGAGTTCCTGATCGTACATGGACATCCAGAACTCTTCTTCCTTGCTCTTCATCAGCCCTTCCTTGGGAAGGGTAGCTCGCATCTGTTCCCACATCTTCTGGATGAAAATCGATTCAAAGCCTTCACATGCCTGACGCATCTTCGCACGCTTGGCCTCGTCGTCAGCCCCGCCCTGCGCCAGATTTTCCGCCATGCGTCCACGGGCCGCGATATCCTGTTGTTCCGCTGCGCCAAGCGCCAGGCGGGGGTCGATTCCGCTTTCCATTTAGATTACCTCCAGATCCGCGTACAAAGAGCCGGATGCCTTGAGATTCTTCAGGATGGAAATAAGATCGCGCGGGGCCGCGCCTATGGCGTTGAGTCCGTCCACAAGTTCCTGAAGGGTGGCCCCTTCCACAAGATTGAGGTGACGGTTTTCTTCACGGGTTTGCAGATCAGTGGCAGGCGTAACAACGGTGGTGCCGTTGCTGAAGGGGCCAGGCTGGGAAACCTGGGCGCTTTCCTGCACCGTGACCTGAAGATTGCCATGTGCCACGGCCACACGGGCTATACGCACATCTCGCCCGATGACGATAGTGCCGGTTTTTTCATCCACTACTACTTTGGCCCGGCTTTCAGGCATGACTTCCAGATTTTCCACCGTGGCCAGCAGCGGCACAAGGTTACCCTGATAGGCCGAGGGAACCCGAATCCGTATCGTGCTGATGTCCGGTGCACTGGCGTACTGGCCGCCCATGCTCTTGTTCAGACGCTCCACTACCTGCTGGGTAGTGGAAAAGTCGGCAATCTGCATGTTCAGAGTGAGTTCTTCCTGAGAATTGAAGCTGAAGGGCACCTCACGCTCTACAATGGCCCCGCCGGGAATACTCGCCACTGTGGTGGTGTTCTTCTGTGCCCGGGCCGCCGCACCGGTGGCGGAATAGCCACCCACGATGATCGCCCCCTGAGCGAGCGCGTAGATCTTCCCGTCCACACCCTTGAGCGGCGTCTGAAGCAGTACGCCACCCTGAAGGCTGGTGGCGCTGCCGATACTGGACACGGTGACGTCAATATTGGACCCAGCCTTGGACGATACCGGCAGATTGGCCGTAACCATGACCGAGGCCACGTTGCCCGCTTTCAGGTTCCGGCTGTCCACGGCCACGCCCATGCGTTCCATCATGTTAATCAGAGTTTCCTTGGTGAAGCTGTCCTTGGTATCCCCGGTATTTCCCAGACCCACCACAAGGCCGTACCCCACAAGCTGGTTACTACGCACGCCGGAAAACGTGGCAATATCCTTGATGCGCACAGCCTTGGCCGATCCGGGGAATACGAGGGGACATACGATGCTCAGCGCGCAGAAAACAGCAAGCACTCTGAAGGCCAGAACGGGGCGGCGCGTCATGATCATGACATTGCACTCCTGATAAAAATACCTGCAAATACGCATGGTTAATAACATTTACAACCCGAAGGAAATTCCTGAACTTCCTCTGCATGGAGTGCTATGCGAAGACCGTGCCAAGATGTGTGGGGCAATAAAAAAACGGCAACCCGAAGCTCATCTTCTGATTGCCGCAGCGGCTGCAAAAAAAGTCCTTGAGGGGACTTCTCGCCCCCTCAAACTCCCCTTGGCAGGGAGCAATGCTCCCTGCACCCATAATAATTACAGAAAGCTATAATTATGGGGGTCCGGGGGAGATTATCTCCCCCGGCGGGATGCAGGATAGTTCAGCCCGTAAAATGCCGCAGACCACGCAACGCGCTATCCAGCAAAGGGCGAAACTCCTCACGCTTGAAGAACCACATCACGGCCAGCGCGACGGCAAGAAAAACATATTCCCCCGGTCCGCCGGTGCGGCAGAGGTTGAGGGAAAAGCGCGGAGTACGGGAAAACGGCATCAGCGGCACCCCCGAAGGCGTGCACATATCCAGCAGCACATGAACCATACCGCCCAGCCCCAACCCGGCCAGCAGTACGGGAAGTTCCGTCAGACCGGGAACCAGACGCGCAAGACCGGGCGCGGCAAAGGCGGCGATCCAGATTGCCAGCCACCAGCCCAGCCAGTGCGTTGTCCGGCGGTGAATTTTATAAAACGCCTTGCGTTCATTGGGAAAAAGCCCGGCAACCTTCTGATCGATGACGTCCGGCGCGATGCTTCCCAGCCAGGCCGCTCCCACGGCCAACGGGGGCAACCCGGCCACCAGCGCGGCCCCCGCCCCCACAATCTGATGCGTGACCCACTTCATGCGCGGTCTATCTCCCGCCGCGCAGGCGCCGCGCTTCTTCCTGAGCGTGAGCCTGCCGTGCAGCAGCGGCCAGATCGGCGGACACCACCGTACGTCCGATGGGCCACAGCGCGAGGCTGGCCAGTTTGATGTGCTGCCAGGCGAAGGGCAGGCCGATAATGGTTATGGCGCAGGCCGCAGCAGAGGCCAGATGCCCGATGGCCAGCCAGATGCCCGCAAGCACCAGCCAGATAATATTGCCCACGGTGCCAAAAGATCCGGTGCCGATATCATCCTGCCCGGTCAGCATATCACGCCGGACAACATCCTTGCCAAAGGGGAAAAAGGCGAAAGAACCCAACACAAAGCAGGCCCGTGCCCACGGGATGCCCACGATGGAAATGAACGCCAGCACGCCGAAAATCCACCACGCCAGACCCATGACAAAACCGCCGAGAAGAAACCAGAGTATATTGCCGAACAGGATCATTTTCTCTCCCGGCCTCTATGTTACAGATTGCCAAGTCTTTTTCGGCAGTATAGAAAAAAACATTCCGCCAAACAAGCAAGTGGAAAATACCCGGGTGTGAAGCCCGGCGAGGCTGCTGACGTTCAGCAGCCTCAAAAATCAGGAGTAGGTCGCGGCTTTGCCGCGCCGTAATCGACTGATTTTTGTGCCTTTCCGTCAAGCCGCTTTGCAGCTTAGACGGCACAAACTCCGTAAAGTGCGGGTTTGTCATCATTCTGGACAATGGACGCTATGCGTATACTGTTCTGTACCCACGATCTCGACAGCGGCGGTTCGGGCCGTAGCCTTTCCATCTTGCTGGAACGTCTGCGGAAACGCCATAATATTTCCCTGTTATCCCTGCCCCCCCCCTCTGCCGGGAAGACTCGTGCCGCCCGTTACCGCGAATGGGGCATCCCCCTTTCGATCTTCCCCTGGGGCTGGTTGCCCGTGGACTTCGTCGGCTGCCCCGTGGATGCAGCAGCACAGAAAACCCGCTGTGCACAGCTACGGGACTTTGTTCCCCGCGTCAGAGAACTTGCTCAAACGGTAGACGCCATCTGTTTCAACGGCTATCCCTCGGCCAGTTTGGCGAGTGTTTTCCCTTCTTCTGTGCCCAAGTACCTCATTGCCAGGGAGGTCCTGCAAGAAAATTCCCCGGGCTACCCTTCCGTAGCGGCCTTTCTCCGCTCACGCATCAAACAGGCTATAGCCATCGGTCCGGTGGAGGCTCGGCAATTGGAACATATGGGGATTCCTTGCTCCATTGTCTTCAATACCGGATCAGTCACGCCGGAGTTCGCGCCTCTGCCCCCTCTTTCCCCATTGCACTTCGGAGTATTCGGCCAGTTTGTGCCCTGCAAGGGCATGGATACCCTGGCTCTTGCAGCGGAAATTGCCGCCCCTGAACTACGAAAGCGCAATGCGACGATCCATGTCTACGGCGGCACGGGCGATCCTGCATTTTCGCCCCTGGAGGAACCTGTCCGCAATTTCTTGCGGCAGCAAGGATTGGAAGACGTCATGCACCTGGAAGGCTGGACCAATGACGTGGAAGAGCGCATGAAAGACATGCATTGTATCGTGCGCCCCGACGCCACGGGCTCCCCTTGGGGAAGGGATATCATTGAAGCCATGAGCCTGGGCCGCCCCGTTCTGGCCACAGGAACGGAAGAAATTTTTGTCCGTGAAGGCGAAACAGGCTGGCTGATAGCGCCCGGCGATACTCCGGCGCTGGCGCGTGCGCTGACAGGGCTGGCCCGTTCCGCTCCTTTGCTGGCAAGAATGGCGAAAAATGCCTTTCATTTCGCACGGGAAAACTTCGACCCGGAAGTTAACGCGGAAAAAATTGAACAGCTCCTTGCCTGAGTTCTCGTCAGAAATATATTCAACAATCATGTTGAAAACATCCTATAAAATACAAGGTGTGTATCATGCCTGATTTTATCTTGAGCAATATTCCTGAAAAACTTTCAAAACCTCGTAAATTCAATAAGATATATGTGCAAGGAAATGGCTGGACTGAAATAGATGACAACTTGCTTCTTGTAGAAGGAGTTCTATATAATAATATAGAAATAAAAACAGTAAGTGACGTATATAAAAATATTATAGATAATAATAGTTTAATGGGTAAGTACAATATAATATTCTATGATCACCAAAAAAACAAAATCATAATAAAAAATGATGAATTCGCATTCAAACCACTATATTATTATATACATAATAAAGAAATTATCATATCTAGTAATGCTTGGGATATAATAAAAACATGTAAAAATATTGAGCTTGATCTAGAAATAATTTATATGCACTTTGAAATGTTCAATACCATTGATCCTAAACGAACATTCTTCAAACATTTATACACTGCTCCTACCGGAACAATTATAGAAATAGATATTGATCAATGTAAAGTATGCTACACAGAATATGCCCATGATGATATAAACCATTCAGATCCAAACATGAGTATTACTGATGCTGCAATGCTTTCGGACCTGTCATTAAAAAAGAATTACACTGTAATCAAGAAAAAAGCAGGAACCAATTTAGTCTATTTTGGTAATAGCGGGGGCTTTGATTCAAGACTTGTTCCTCATTATGCCCGAGAGGCGGGAATTAACATTCAAGGTTACACCATAGGCGATGAATACACATCCCCTGGGGTTCAAACAACAACATTTTTCAACGCCAATCTGCTGGCGCGAATGTATGGATTTAAAAATATAAATTTGCCATATGACACAACAAATTGGATAAACAGGCTCCTGATTGACATCAGAAATGCCCCATTTTTAAGTGCAAATTTCTTTAAAAATCCTTATGACGGGCTCCCTTCAACCGGAAATTTCAATATTTGCGGCCAGCCCGCGCAAGCTGTTGGAACAGTCGCATATAGAGATTCCCTCTATAATTCAAATTCACTTTTTGAATTTTGCACCAACCTCTACAATCTTTTTTCTCGGAGAAAAACTTACGGATTTCTATTCAAAAATAAGGACAAGATTAATACCCCGCAACATTTATATTCTTTTCTCAAAGATTACCATACAGATGATCCATTGATCCTTATAAAAAGAATTACTCGAGCAATAATATCAAAACATGTTTTATCGTGCGGCGGATTTGAATCTTTAAGCGGGAAGCTTTTCACTATCCCACACTACTATCCATACACATATCTATACACAAATGCTATCAATAAAAAAGAATTTTTTACTAATAGAAGTATTCTGAAAACATTAATCGCTATAAAATTTAAAACTCTCGCACAAATACCAGGTCAGGATCATAGCTTTATTAATAAGGAAAATGAAAAATTATTCACCCCATTTCTCTCTAACTCCCAGAATGGACTGGACTACAAGAGTTGGGGAAAAAGCAAAAACTTTCTTTCATTTGCAATGCATATTTTTAATACACATTCTGACCTTTTTAATGAGATTTTTCCCTCTGTTACATGGGAAGATCTGTTA
>JAEXGX010000445.1 GCA_023450535.1 Pseudomonadota bacterium
ACTCTATACACGAGGTTGTTATGAAAAAAGGATACTTCGGTGATTTTGGCGGGCAGTTCGTGCCGGAACTGCTCATGCCCCCGCTCCGGGAACTGGAAACGGCCATGGAAAACATCATGCCCACTCCGTCCTTTCAGGAAGAACTGGACGATCTGCTCCGTAACTTCGCAGGCCGGGAAACGCCTCTTACGCTCTGCCCCACGCTCTCGCGCGATCTGGGCTTCAAGCTGTGGCTGAAGCGGGAAGACCTGCTGCACACCGGGGCACACAAGGTCAACAATACGCTGGGGCAAGCCCTGCTGGCCAAACGCATGGGCAAAAAAAATCTGGTGGCGGAAACCGGGGCGGGCCAGCACGGCGTAGCCACGGCTGCAGCGGCCGCACGTCTGGGCATGGGCTGCATCGTGTACATGGGTGCCGAAGACGTGGAACGGCAGGCTCCCAACGTCCGCCGCATGAAGCTGCTGGGAGCGGAAGTACGGCCTGTGGAAAGCGGATCGCGCACGCTCAAGGACGCCATTAACGAGGCCCTGCGCTTCTGGATCGCCGCGCAGGAAGATACGCACTACTGCTTCGGCACCGCCGCCGGGCCGCACCCCTTTCCCACCCTGGTGCGCGACTTTCAGTCCGTCATCGGACGGGAAACACGCGCCCGCATGCTGGAATTGACCGGCCGCCTGCCAGACATGATAGTAGCGGCAGTAGGGGGCGGCTCCAACGCCATCGGTATGTTTTACCCCTTCCTGAACGATGACAGTGTCCGCATCGTCGGCGTGGAGGCCGCAGGCACAGGCGAACCGGGCTGCTACAACTCCGCACCGCTCAATCTCGGATCTCCGGGCGTGCTGCACGGTCAGCACACCATGCTCCTCCAGACCGAAGACGGCCAGATTCAACCTTCGCATTCCGTTTCCGCCGGACTGGACTATCCCGGCGTGGGGCCGGAACACGCCTGGCTGCACGCCACGGGCCGCGCCTTCTACGGCCTTGCCAACGATGCGGAAGCCCTGCGCGCCTTTTCTACATTGTGCCGCGCCGAAGGCATTCTGCCCGCACTGGAATCCTCCCACGCTCTGGCCTGGGTGCTGGAACACGCCGAAACGGTGCGGGCCGAACTGCCCGCAAACGCGAACGTCGTGGTCAACCTCTCCGGACGCGGAGACAAAGACCTGGACATCATTGAAAAACATCTGCCGCAATAAACCTGTACGGTAACGCTGCGAGGAACCAATCATGCATTTTCTTGAACAAAAAATCCGCAACGCTCGCGCCGCCGGGCGTACGGCCCTTGTCCCCTTCATCACCGCAGGCTTTCCTTCGCCGGAGCGCTTCAGGGCAACCGTGGAAGAGCTGGACGCCCACGGCGCGGACATCATTGAAATAGGCATTCCTTTTTCCGACCCTGTGGCCGACGGCCCCATAGTGGAAGAAGCTTCCCGTCGGGCGCTGGCCTCCGGCGTCACCCTGCGCGGCATTCTGGAAGAACTGCGTGCCCACGCGGGAAAACTTCAGGCCGGGCTGGTACTTATGGGCTACCTGAACCCCATCCTGCAATACGGGCTGGAAAAATTTGCGCGGGACGCCGCCGAGGCTGGCGTGTCGGGCTGCATTATCCCCGATGTGCCGCTGGAGGAAAGCGCAAACCTGCGCGCTACGCTGAAAGTGCAAGGTATCGCCCTGATCCCGCTGGTCGGGCAGAACACCAGTAAAGAACGCATGCGCGAATACGCCGCCGTAGCGGAAGGCTTTGTATATGTCGTCTCCGTCATGGGTACCACCGGAGTACGCGACGGTATGCCCCCGCAGGTGCTGGACACCTTGCGCCGTGCACGTACCGCCTTCTCCCTGCCCCTGGCATTGGGCTTCGGCCTGAGCAACCCGGACCAGCTGGCCGCCATGCCTGAAGATTTACGGCCTGACGCGGCAGTGTTCGGCTCTGCCCTGCTCCGGCATATCGATGCAGGCAAAGCCGCCGGGGAATTCCTCGACGTATGGATGAAAAAATAGATCGGCATATCAAAAAAAAGCGGAACCGTTGATAATTTCAACAAATAAAAATGCCTAACAGGTTAATTTGTTAGGCATTTTTATTGACTCACACGCAATAACCGTATTAATAATTAATTGATACTCATGTATTATAATTTATTTCTTGGTAACAGCAGAAGACAATACAAATTATCTTGCCGATATTTCACACTATTTTTCTAGTTTTATATAAAATCCCAATCCCTTCTCCTGACAGATAGCGTATGCGCCATATTTTTTGTATCTTTACCATATTCAGGTAAAACAGCCTTCCCTTGCTGCGTTCCCCCTTTCCCCTTTTTCCGCCCCGCTTGGGTGCGCTGAAACGAGCGTGAAATGCCCAGAATAACCATCACCCTGAAGTTTATTGTGTGTCTGGCTTCTTCTCTGCTTCTTTCCGGTACACTTCTGTTATGGACCAGCCTGCATTTCATGACCCGCGCCCTGGATTTTTCCATCAACAGCAACATCGAGCAGTTGCGGCATGTGGTGGACAGTCTGAACAGCGAAAGCGCTCACGGCTTCATGAACACCGCCGCCATTTGTGCAGCGGCCCCCCATCTGCAGGATGCCGTTCTTTCCGGGGACCTTGCCCGTATTCAAACAGAAGCCATCGACATCATGACGGCTTCCGGATCCGATTTTGCGCTTATTACCGACGCAGACGGCAACGTGCTTGCCCGGGGACACTCGCAGGATCACGGCGACAATCTCTCCAACCTGTCTGCGGTCGCTTCTGCAATGAAAGGCACACCTTTTCCGGACGTCGTGACCGCAGGAGAACACGCCTTCAGCCTGTGCGTCAGCACACCCATTTTCCGTGATGGAAAAATAATAGGCACGCTGTCTATCGGCTCAGATCTGGGAAATCCTTCCTACGTGGACAGGATCAAGCAGGCAACCGGCCGGAATGTCACGGTATTCAAGGGCGATACCCGCCTTATGACCACCATCATGCAGGGGGATAAACGAGCCGTCGGCACCAAGCTCCAGGACAAACGCATCATTGAGGCCACGCTGAAACGCGGAGAAACCTATATCGGTGAAACCAGCATTCTCGGCGTGCCTTCCATTGCCGCATACTGGCCTATCCGCTCGTCTTCTCATGAAATTTTGGGCCTGTGGTTTATCGGTTCCCCGCTGAGCGAGGTCCAGCAGCTCCAGCAGGAAGCGGTGCATACCGCCGTTCTTGTCGGCTGTCTCTGCCTCCTGGTCATGATTGGCATTGCAGCCTGCATCGGTCGCCGCATCGGCAGGCCAATACGGCGCATCACGGCCTATGCGGCGGAGGTCGCCAGAGATAACGGTTCCGGCTCGACGAAGCTGGATGTGTATGGCCGTGACGACATGGGGCAACTGGCCGATTCACTGCGACATATGGTCGAGAGCCTGCGGCAAGGTAAAGTTGAGGCGGAAAGAAAAGGTGAAGAAGCCCTGCAAAAAGGCGCGGAAGCCGAAGCCGCCATGAAAGACGCACACGCCGCGCGAGAACGGGCGGAACACGCCCGCCGAGAAGGTATGCTCAGCGCGGCTGACGCCATCAACGGCGTGGTCAGACACATGGTTGACGCAACAGAGCTTCTCTCCGCGCAAATAGCCAGATGCTCCAATGATATGGATCGCTCCTCGACTCGTCTGGCGGAAACAGCAGCAGCCATGGAGGAAATGAATTCCACCGTCATTGAGGTCGCGCGCAATGCGGGCGAGGCCGCGAACGCTTCTGCGGCCGCCAAAAACAAGGCACGGGAAGGCGATCAGGTGGTGGAGCAGTCCGTTTCCGGCATTCGGAGCGTACAAAACCAATCCCAGGCGCTTAAGCAGGTTATGGAAAATCTCGACGGGCAAGCCCGGGACATCAGCCGGATCATGGGTGTGATTTCCGATATCGCGGATCAAACCAATCTGCTGGCACTCAACGCGGCTATTGAAGCGGCACGGGCCGGGGACGCGGGGCGCGGTTTCGCCGTGGTAGCCGATGAGGTTCGCAAGCTGGCGGAAAAAACCATGGCTTCCACCGCCGATGTCAGCAACGCCATTCACAGTATTCAGGAAAGCGCCGCTCTCAGCGTGGCGGAAATGGACAGAGCCTCGCACAATATTGAACAGGCAGCGGCCAGTTCCAACCTCTCCGGAGAATCTTTGCGCCAAATTGTTACCATGGTGGAAAGCGCAGCGGATCAGGTACACGCCATAGCCACGGCAAGCGAAGAACAATCCGCGACAAGCGAAGAAATCGCCCGTTCCATCAGCGACGTCAGCAAAAACGCAACCGAAGCGTTTTCCGCCATGCGTCAGGCGGAACACGCGCTTGAAAAACTGCGCGAACAGGAAAAGGCTCTGGTGGATCTGATTCAGGAACTCCAAACGGAATCCTGAAGCAGAGCGGCCAGAAAAAGTTCACTTCCGGAGGCGTGAACACTGAGGCGAGAACGTCGTGTCTCTGTGCGCACAATTTCAATGCTTAACTCCCAGATAAAACCCCTTATCCCACCTTGCCAGTCTGCCCTTATGGCTTTAATCTAGACAAAAATCCGTCGCTATGGCGGACGCATGAAACTTCGGAGTCTGCTCATGGATAATACCCGCTATGCCGCGCGCCGGGAACATCTGCGCGGAATCATGCATCGGGAAGGGCTGGATGCCCTGCTCGTCTCCCATCCCGCCAACCGCTTCTACCTCTCCGGCTTTGAGCTGCACGACAGCCAGTGCAACGAAAGCTCGGGTTGCCTGATTATCCTGCAAAACGGCAAGGACTGGCTGTGCACCGACTCCCGCTATGAGGAGGCCGCTGCCGAACACTGGGATCGGGAACGCGTGTTCATCTACAAGGGCCCGTCAGCGGAGGAAATTCGCTCTCTGCTCAAGGACAAGGTCTCCGGCCGCATTGGCTTTGAAGCGGCCATTGTCTCCCACGACTTTGTCACGCGTCTGGAGCCGGGGCTGGCACTGGAAGCGGCGGACGGCCTGGTAGAGGAACTGCGCGTGATCAAGGATGAGGAGGAAATCCGCCTCATGGAGGAAAGCGCGAAACTCAACCACCAGCTCATGGAATGGCTGCCTTCTGTCCTCACGGCAGGCAATACCGAAGCAAAAATTGCCTGGAGCATTGAAAAATTCTTCCGTGAGCACGGCGCAACGGAAAACAGCTTTTCCCCCATCGTAGCCAAGGACGCCCACGCTGCCCTGCCGCACTACAATCCCTTTGAAGAACCCCACGGCCCCACGGAAATCACCCCGAATTGTCATATCCTGGTGGATGTAGGCGCACGCCTCAACCATTATTGTTCCGACCAGACCCGCACCTTCTGGGTGGGCGACAAGCCGGAGAAACGCTTTCTGGATATGCTCAACGCGGTGCGCGAGGCCCAGCGCAAGGCTATTGGCGCCATCCGGCCCGGCATGACCGGCAAGGAAGCCTGGCAGGTGGCAGTGGACAGCTTCGCCGCATACGGCAAGGAAAAGGCTTTCACCCATTCCCTCGGGCACGGCGTCGGGCTGGAAACCCATGAAGAACCCCGGCTTTCCCCGCGCAGTGAAAAACCGCTGAAACCGGGCATGATCGTCACCGTGGAACCGGGCCTGTATTACCCCGGCTGGGGCGGCGCGCGCTGGGAATACATGGTGGTTGTGGAAGAAGACGGCTGCCGTGTGCTGTAATCATCCATGAGGGGGCGCCTCGCCCCCTCAAACTCCCCTTGGCACCTGCCCGAAAGGGTGACGGGCCTGCCCGCCATTTCCCTTAGCCGCAAAGCGGCTTAGGGAAACAGAGAGCAGAGCGGGGCATTATGCCCCTGCACCCCCACCAGTGACTACGACAAGTTATCATTATGGGGAGCCGGGAAAATTATCTCCCTGCCAGACCGGCTCGGTCCCGGCGGGGTACGGGGAAAAGCCCCGGTTTATTATCATTCTGGGCCGTTCCAAAGAGGAGCGGCCTTTTTTATTTCCCCGCGCAGCAAGGGAAAAGCCTGTTCATGTCGCAACTGCGACATGCCACGTTTCGCCAAAAGGCGATTATGTCCTCACAAAAGGCAAAGCGCGGCGTCCCGATCCGGCCGGAGGGAAAAGCCGCGCTCCCGTAACGACTTTTCGGGAGGACACCGTGATCAACACCATCGACGCAGTCAAATGCACGGGCTGTGGCACCTGTTATAAAACCTGCGGACTGGACGTGTTTCGCATCGACACGAACCAGAATTACCTTTCCCCCTGTATGGCGACCTGCCCCGCCGGAATCGACATTCGGGCCTACAACGCGCTCATGCAGCAGGGAAAAATCGCTGAAGCGGCACAAAAACTGAAGGAAAAAAACCCCTTCCCGGCCATTACCGGGCGCGTCTGCCCGCACGGCTGTGAAAAGGAATGCCAGCGCTCCAAGGTGGATTCAGCAGTCAATATCAATGCGGTGGAACAGTTTTTGGGCGACTACGAGCTGTACGACGCACCGCAGCAGCCCGTTGTCCGGCATCTGGCCCACGTCGCCGTGGCCGGTTCCGGCCCTGCCGGGCTGTCCTGCGCCTGGTTTCTGGCACAGGCGGGATACCCCGTCACTGTTTTCGAGGCCCTGCCCGAACCCGGCGGCATGCTGCGCTGGGGCATCCCGGCCTACCGCCTGCCCAGCGCCGTGATTGAAGCGCAGGTAAACAAACTTAAAGCCCTCGGCGTCAAATTCATGTGTAACGTCTGCATCGGCGCAGGCGGCGACATCAGCCTTGAAGATCTGAAGAAGCGCGGCTTCCGCGCTGTCTGTGTCGCTCCCGGCACCACGCTCAGCCGGCGGGCCAACGTGCCGGGCGAAGAACTGCGCGGCGTCTTTCACGGCGTGGAATTTCTGCGTGCCGTGCGGGCCGACCATCGGGATATCGTTCCCGCCCTGCCCGACTTTCCCGTCAGCGGCACCGGCGGCAAAGTAGTCGTCATCGGCGGCGGCGACGTGGCCATGGATGCAGCGCTCAGCGCCAAACGCCTGGGCGCGGGGCAGGTGGACGTTTTCTGTCTGGAAGACGAGGCTTCCATACCCGCTTTCCCGCACAATATCGCGGACGCCCGTGCGGAAGGCGTGAACATCAGCGCAGGCTGGGGCGTGGCGGAAGTCTGCGGTGAAACTGGCAGAGTCCGCAGCCTCAGCCTCAAGCGCTGTCTCTCCGTATGGGATGAAGACCACGCCTTCCGTCCCCAGTTCGACGAAACGCAGACAAAGCATGTACAGGCCGACGCCGTTATTTTTGCCATTGGTCAGGCCAGTGACCTGTCCTTCTTCCCTGATCTGGAAAAAGCGTCTCCCGCACGGCTCAAGGCCGATCCCGTCACCTTTGGCACCTCGCTCTGGAACGTGTTCGCGGCAGGCGACGCCGTCACCGGTCCGGCCTCGGTCATTCAGGCCATTGCAGGCGGGCGCGAAGCAGCCGTATCCATCGAGCGCCTGCTTACGGGCGCACATCTGCACAGTAACCGGGAAGAAACGCGTCAGGTGGCGGAAAATCTGCCCGGAGAAGGCGTACTGAACGCACCGCGCAACGAGCGAAGCAGCGTGCCCGGCGAAGGTTTTACCGAAACCCGGCGCGGCATCGACGCTATTGACGCGCTGAACGAAAGCATGCGCTGCATGACCTGCGGCGCAAAGGCCCGTGTGACCTTCCGCGACGACTGCATGACCTGTTTCTTCTGTGAACTGCGCTGCCCGAGCGAAGCCATTGACGTGCACCCCTTCAAGGAGCGCCTGCCCTACACCATCGAAAGTAATACGGGAGGATTCTAGTCATGGCCGTGAAACCCATTGTACATACTGCCGACGTTCTGGTCATCGGCGGAGGCTTTTCCGGAGCCTGGGCCGCGATCCGTGCCGCCCAGCAAGGGCGGAGCGTGCTCGTCGTGGACAAGGGACCGCGCGACTGGCGCGGGCTGGGCATGGTGTCCGGCGGCGACATGATCGTCATGCAACCCGAATTCGACGTGAAAGACCTGCTGGATGAACTGGTCTATTACTACGACGGCCTGTGCGATCAGGAACAGCTTGCAACCATTCTTGAAGCCTCATACGGCCGCTTCCGCGATCTGGAAAACTGGGGCCATGTCTTTGCCCGCGATGAACAGGGCACGCTTCTGCACGTCCCGCAGCGCGGCCTCTCCTTCATGCGTTACTACCTGTATCATCCCTACGGCAAGGGAGGCATCCACACCACGGACACCCTCCAGGCCAAAATGAACGAATACGGGGCGCGGCGTATTTCCAATGTGGAAATCACCGAACTGATCAAAAAGGACGGCAGGGTCTGCGGAGCCGTGGGCTTCCATGCCCGCAGCGGGGTTCCCTGCGTATTCCGGGCCGGAGCGGTGGTGTTGTGTACACATACGGGCGGCTGGAAACAATCCTACCTCGCCAACACCTGCGCGGGGGAAGGGGCCATGCTGGCCCTGGAAGCCGGAGCGACGCTGCGCAACATGGAATTTCTCCAGCACTGGAATGTACCCGTCCAGTTCGCCTGGGAAGGCCAGACCGGCATGCTGCCCTATGGCGCACGCTTTCTGAACAAGGACGGCGAAGATTTCATGAAGAAATACTCGCCCAAACGCGGAGCCAAGGTTGACCCGCACTACAACATCCGGGGCATGGCGCTGGAAGCGCGCGAAGGACGCGGCCCCATCTGGTTCGACACCAGCACCATGAGCGCGGAAGGCGTACGGGTCATGACGCCCACCGGCGGCTGGATGCTGCTCAACGACCAGAAGTTGAAAAAGCTCGGCATCGACTTCTTCAATATGAAAACGCAGTGGATGCCCCAGCTCAACAACGATTTCGGCGGCGTGGCCGCCGATACCCGCTGCCGTACCGGCGTGCCGGGCCTGTACGTGGCGGGCCGCGCACTCAGCGTGCACACCGGCGTATACATGGGCGGATGGGATACCTGCATCACCAGCACCACCGGCTACATCGCGGGCGAGGAAGCGGCGGCCCACGCGGCAAGCGTCTGCCCGGACGACATGGACATGGACGCGGCTCTGAACGGATTGAACGGCACCTTGAATCTGCTGGGCAAACCCGGCATCGGGCCCAAGGATATCGTGCGCCGTATGCAGGAGATCGTGAATCCGGTGGACGTGGGTATTCTCAAAACCGGGCAGGGCCTCAGCCGCGCGCTGACTGAACTGGAAGATGTCCGCGACAACGCTCTGCCCCTGCTCACGGCTTCCGAACCGCACTATCTGCTCAAGCTGGTGGAAGCTAAGGCCATGACATTGCTGACCGAAATGTACCTGAAGGCCGCGCTGGCCCGTAAGGAATCGCGCTGCGGTCACTTCCGCGAAGACTATCCGAAACGGCAGGAACAGATCGCCTGGGTGAATGTTGAAAAACGGGACGGCGAGGTCTGCGCCACGCTCGACCCCGTACCGCTGGAGCGTTACCCCATCAAGCCTTACCGCTATTACATGGACGATTTCGCGTACCCCGATCAGCCCAGTCCTGAATAAACCTGAAGGAGAACTGTATGTTTCTGAAAAAAGCTGTGTTGGCCCTCGGACTTTCCGCCCTGCTCGCCGCACCCGCTCCGGCCTTCGCGGCAGATCCCGTCACGCTCAAATTTTCCCACGTCAACGCGGAAAATGCCTGGAGTACCGTAAACGGCCTGATCCCCTGGCTGAAAAAAGTTGAGGAAGACTCCCACGGAACCCTCAAAATGGAGCTTTACGCCAACAACACCC
>JAEXGX010000071.1 GCA_023450535.1 Pseudomonadota bacterium
GCGTGCCCGTACTCCTGTTACTTTTTCTGTTCTATTTCGGCCTGTTTAATATCATCGGGCTGGATCTTGGCATGATCGGCTCTTCCTGTGCCGTCCTTGGTCTGGCCAGTGCGGCCTATCAGTCCCAGATATTTCGCGGTTCCATTCAAAGCCTGCCCGCAGGGCAGCTTAAGGCAGGCCGTGCGCTCGGCATGACGGAAATGCAGTGCATACGTTCCGTCATTCTTCCTCAGGCTCTGCGCATTTCCATTCCCGCGTGGTCCAATGAATATTCCATCCTGCTCAAAGATTCCGCCATGTGTTTTGCTCTCGGCACGCCGGAGATCATGGCCCGTACACACTTTGTAGCCTCCCGCACCTACGAGTATCTTCCTCTTTATATTGCTGCGGGCTGCATCTATTTTCTCATCACCCTCGCCGGCATAACGCTCTTGCGTCGTCTTGAACGCAAAGTACGCATTCCCGGTTATGCCTCTGCAGACATGTCGGGGGATATGGCGGGCGGAATGCAGACGGGCATGTAGCCGCTGCGGCTCTCTGTAAAAAACGTTTCGGAAAGCATACAAGGAATCCTGATGAACGCCTCCTTCCCTCTGCTGCAAGTGCGCGGCGTCAGTAAAAAACTCGGCGGGCGCGCTATCCTGCACGATGTGTCCATCACTGCAGATCCCGGCGATCTCAAGGTGCTCATCGGCCCTTCCGGCGCAGGCAAGAGCACCTTTCTCCAATGTATCAACCGGTTGATCGCGCCGGACGAAGGAGAAATTCTGCTGAACGGTACCCCCATCGACGGAAGCAGCACGGCGGAACTGTGCCGTCTGCGGCAGGAAGTAGGGATGATTTTCCAGGATTTCAACCTGTTTGACCATCTCACGGCGGAGGCCAACGTGGCTCTTGCCCTGCGCAAGGTGCGCGGACTCTCTTCCCCGGACGCCAAGCGCCGCGCCCGGCAGGAATTGCAGCGCGTTGGGCTTGCCAACCGGGCCGGACTCTATCCGGCCCAACTTTCCGGCGGGCAGAAACAGCGCGTGGCCATCGCCCGTGCCCTGGCCATGGATCCCAAGGTCTTGCTGCTGGATGAACCCACCTCCGCCCTGGACCCGGAACTGGTGGGCGAAGTGCTTGCCGTGATCCGGGACCTCGCCGCAGGCGGCATGCCCATGATCATGGCCACGCATCAGATGGATTTCGCCCGTTCTCTGGCCACGGAAATTCTGTTTATGGAAACCGGTCGCATCATCGAACAGGGCAGTCCCGCCGATCTGCTGGCTCCGGGAGCAAACACCCGCACCCGGGATTTCTGCGGCCGACTCGTCGCCTCCGAAACCGGCAATACCGGAGAATAGGAGGCCGTCGTGCTGGAGTTCATTGATTTCACCTTTTTGGCCGACCGGGTTGTTCCCGCACTCAACCGGGGGCTGGATGTTTCGCTCAAGCTGATCATTCCCGCTGCGCTCATCGGCGGCGCGCTCGGCATATTCACCGGAATTGTACGCGTGTTCGGCCCTCGCTGGGCCCGCCGCCTGGCCAACGCCGCCGTAGCCGTGATCCGGGGCGTGCCGCTCACCGTGCAACTGATGATCCTCTATTTTGGCCTGCCCAATATTCCCTACCTGCGTATAGATCTCGAACCCTACACCGCCGCGCTGGTGGGTTTCATCTTCTGCACCGGCGCCTATCAATCGGAATATGTGCGCGGCGCGTTGCTCTCCATCCGGCAGGGCCAGATCCGCGCGGGGCTGGCTCTGGGCATGACAAAATTGCAAATCATCACGTCCATCGTGATGCCGCAGGCCGTGCGTCGCGCCCTGCCCGGTTGCGGAAACGAGATCATTTACCTTATCAAGTATTCCTCGCTTGCCTATATCATCACCTGTATCGAACTCACAGGCCGGGCCAAGACCCTGATTTCCCAGACCTACCGCCCCACAGAGGTCTATCTGACCGCCGCTCTCTACTATCTGGCGATGGTCACCCTGGCCACCTGGCTGCTTAACTGGCTGGAACGTAAACTCGCCATCCCCGGCTTTGGCAAAAACAACACCTGAGAACATCATGTCCGCATTGGAACATCTTCGCAATTTCTGCATCATCGCCCACATCGACCACGGCAAGTCCACGCTGGCCGATCGTATTCTCGAATATACCGGCCTCGTAAGCGACCGCGAAAAACGCGATCAGTATCTGGACAAGATGGATCTGGAGCGCGAGCGCGGCATCACCATCAAGGCGCAGACCGTCCGTATTCCCTACAAGGACAAGGACGGCACACCATATATTCTGAACCTCATCGATACGCCCGGCCATGTGGACTTCAACTATGAAGTCTCCCGCTCTCTTGCAGCCTGCGACGGTGCGCTGCTGGTCGTAGACGCCACACAGGGCGTGGAAGCGCAAACCCTGGCCAACGTCTATCTGGCACTGGATCACAACCATGAAGTTGTGCCGGTGCTGAACAAGATTGACCTGCCCAGCGCCGACGCCGACCGCGTCAAGGCCGAAATTGAAGAAAGCATCGGGCTGGACTGTTCTGACGTCGTGGCTGTTTCAGCCAAGACGGGCCTGAACATCGACCGGGTGCTGGATGCGATTATCCACCGCCTTCCCGCGCCCAAGGGCAACCTCCAGGCCCCGCTCAAGGCACTTATCTTCGACTCCTGGTATGACTCCTATCAGGGCGTGGTGGTGCTGTTCCGCATCATGGACGGCATTCTGCGCCTGGGCGACAACATCCGGCTCATGGCTTCCGGCCGCGAATATGAAGTGGTGCGCCTGGGCGTATTCTCCCCCGACGCGGTGGACATGAAGGAACTCTCTGCCGGAGAGGTGGGCTTTCTCTGCGCCAATATCAAGGAACTGGGGCACGCCCGCGTGGGCGACACCATCACCCTGACCGAGCGCCCGGCGGAAGCGTCCGTGCCCGGCTTCAAGGAAGTACAGCCCATGGTCTTCTGCGGACTCTACCCCACGGACGCGGCGGACTATGAAAACCTCAAAACCGCGCTGGAAAAGCTCCAGCTCAACGACGCGGCCTTCTCCTACGAGCCGGAAACCTCACAGGCGCTGGGCTTCGGCTTCCGCTGCGGCTTCCTCGGGCTGCTGCACATGGAAATCATCCAGGAACGGCTGGAGCGGGAGTTCCAGGTGGAACTCATCGCCACCGCCCCTTCGGTAATCTACAAGGTAGACACCACGGATGGCAAAACCCTGACCATCGACAACCCGTCAAAACTGCCCGACCCCGCGAAAATTTCCGCCCTGTACGAGCCCTATGTCAAGATGGACATCCATGTGCCCAACGACTTTGTGGGCAACGTGTTCAAGCTGTGCGAAGAAAAGCGCGGCATTCAAAAAAATATGGGCTATCTCACACAGAACCGGGTTATCATCACCTATGAGTTGCCTTTTGCGGAAATCGTGTATGATTTCTTTGACCGACTGAAGTCCGGCACCAAGGGCTATGCCTCCATGGACTATGAACCCATCGACTACCGCGAATCCAACCTGGTCAAGCTGGACATTCTGCTCAACGGCGACCCCGTGGACGCACTGGCCGTCATCGTGCATAAAGACAAGGCCTACAGCTATGGCCGCGCCCTGGCGCTCAAACTCAAGCGCACCATTCCGCGCCAACTCTTTGAGGTAGCCATTCAGGCCGCCATCGGCCAGAAGGTCATTGCCCGCGAAACCGTTTCGGCTTTCCGTAAAAATGTCACCGCGAAATGCTACGGCGGCGACATCACCCGTAAGCGCAAGCTGCTGGAAAAACAGAAGGAAGGTAAGCGCCGCATGAAGCGCATGGGCAACGTGGAGCTGCCGCAGGAGGCCTTCCTCGCCGCGCTCCAGGTGGGGGATGAATAATCCGCCAGCTTGAAGCTTCTCCCTTTTTGAGGGGGCTCCTCACCCCCTCAAACTCCCCTCGGCACCTGCCCGAAGGGTGACGGGCAAGCCCGTCATTTCCCTTGGTCGCGAAGCGGCTTAGGGAAACAGAGAGCAACACGGGCGCAGTAGGCCCTGCCCCCTAATTATGATACGTTGAGGCTGTTGAAAACTCACCAGCCCTTCCCATTTCTTTCACATGGAGTCTTGAACTTTTCCATTATGCTCGACAGCTTTTTGACCTGGGCGCAAGCCTTTATGCTGCAAGTAGCGCTGGCCGCCCGTTCCGGGTACAGCCTTACTGTCCCCGCCGTTTCCGCCATTTTCTTTTTTTTCGTCCTTTTCCGGGGTATACGGCCTCTCCCCATTCCTCGTTTTTGTAAGGTGTTATGCGCTATCCCGGCCTTCCTTGGGGCGTTCTACATTCTCATTTACATTTCTCTCTCCCGGGGGAGCGCATTCTCTGACGAACTGCAAACGCCGCTCACGCTCCTGAGTTTCATCAGCGCCGTGGTCATCATATGGGCGCTTATTCTGATCGGCCGGGATATCTGCCTTGCGGCGCGCGCCCTGTTCAGGTTCGCCCGGAAATTCACCGCGCGTCGAAGCACAAGTTCGACGGAGAAGATGGCCGCGCCCCATCCTGAAACCGAAAGACTGCCCGATCCCTCCCGCCGCCGTTTTCTGCGTAACGGCAGTTTGCTGCTGGCCGCCGGTGTTACAGGGAGCCTCGGAGCGCACAATGCACTGGGAGCGCCACAGGTCATCCCCGTAGACCTCAAGCTGCCTCGCCTGCCTCTTGCCCTTGACGGGCTGCGTATTGTCCAGCTCTCCGATCTGCATGTCAGCCCGGTGCTATCCCGCGAATGGGTACAGACGGTTGTGGAAAAAGCTAACGCACTTCACCCCGATCTTGTCCTGCTCACGGGAGATTTCGTGGATGGGCACCCCGAAGAGCTTATGAGGGGAATGGAGCCCCTGATGGGATTAAACGCCCGTTACGGCGTCCATTCCTGCACCGGCAATCACGATTTCTATTCCGGCCTGACGGCATGGCTGCCCCACTTCCGTGAGCTGGGGCTCAATGTCCTGCGTAATGAACACACGGTGCTGAATATCAACGGTACCCCGCTGACCCTGATCGGCCTGCATGATCTGAACGAGCGGATAGCCGGGCAGGGACCAGACATCCAGCGTGCCCTCGCAGGCGCACCGCAAGACGCCTTCCGCATCCTGCTTGAGCATCACCCGCAGGAAGCGCCGCACCGGGGAGGACTCGTCGATCTCATGCTTTCCGGGCACACCCACGGCGGGCAAATTCCGCTGCTTGCCCCGCTTGTCCGCCGGGCGAACAACGGGTTTATAGCCGGGAGCTACCACGTCGGCGACATGCTCCTCTATGTCAACCGAGGCACCGGAATATGGGGCGGCCTTCCTCTGCGCCTTGGCGTTCCGGCGGAAATCTCCCTGCTCACGCTGCGCCGTCCGAAATAAAACACCACGAATGGTTCATCCAGGCTGGGCGCGTTTTTGTGCCACTTAATTCTCACACGCCGCCCAGTCATGCTTTGCCGCCGACGCCTGTATGCCCTTCATGCAGGCATACCCCCTTGAGGCTCTCATCGGGTGACACGTCACAAATTCATTGCAGTTACTCCGGCTTCACGAAGAACCTCACTTCGAGCAACACCATAGAGCGCTTCACGTTTGAGCGAAGCCGTTTCCACGCATACCCTCTGAAAATAAATAATTCAATATCGCTATGTTACGATATATTTTCGATTAAAAATATCTGCCAGCGAGGGATAGAACAAAGGTGAGCCTCTGCTTTATTCCACTCCATGAGCAGTCTCATTTTAAAATTGTTCGAGTCGCACAGACTATTCGGAATCATTATTGACAAAAGTTCATTTTCGGACTAATTTGCAATAAAAGCATTCAATGACGAGCATGACGCCGGATTTCCTGCCGGGTACGGCACGCTCCCACACCCCACAAAGGAGATGAACATGGCTGAAAACAAACTCACCACCAATGCCGGCGCCCCTGTTGTAGACAACCAGAATGCCCTCACTGCAGGCCCGCGTGGCCCCATGCTGCTGCAAGATACCTGGTTTCTGGAAAAACTGGCCCATTTTGATCGGGAAGTCATTCCGGAGCGGCGCATGCACGCCAAAGGCTCCGGCGCGTACGGCAATTTTACCGTTACCCATGATATCAGCAAATACACAAAAGCCGCTATCTTTTCCGAAGTCGGCAAGAAAACAGACCTGTTCATGCGTTTTTCCACTGTGGCGGGCGAGCGTGGAGCAGCCGACGCGGAACGCGACATCCGCGGATTCGCCATCAAATTCTATACCGGGCAGGGCAACTGGGATCTGGTAGGCAACAATACCCCCGTCTTTTTCCTGCGCGACCCACTCAAATTTCCCGACCTGAATCACGTGGTCAAACGCGACCCGCGCACCAACTTGCGCAGCCCCAAAAACAACTGGGATTTCTGGACTCTGTTGCCTGAAGCTCTGCATCAAGTCACGGTGGTCATGAGCGATCGCGGCATTCCGGCCTCTTACCGGCATATGCACGGCTTCGGCAGTCATACCTTCAGCTTCATCAGCCCGGATAATGAGCGCTTCTGGGTGAAATTCCACTTCAAGACTCAACAGGGCATTAAAAACCTCACCGATGCCGAGGCCGAAGCTCTGATCGGCAAAGATCGGGAAAGTCACCAGAGAGATCTGTTTGAAGCCATCGAACGCGGCGATTACCCCCGCTGGACGATGTACGTGCAAATCATGCCCGAAACCGACGCGGAAAAGCTGCCCTACCATCCCTTTGACCTCACCAAGGTGTGGTACCATAAAGATTACCCGCTGATCGAAGTGGGTGTGCTTGAACTCAACCGCAACCCGGAAAACTACTTCGCCGAAGTGGAACAAGCCGCCTTCAACCCCGCCAACGTCGTGCCGGGCATCAGTTTCTCCCCGGACAAGATGCTCCAGGGCCGCCTCTTCTCCTACGGCGACGCACAGCGCTACCGCCTGGGCGTCAACCACCATCTCATTCCGGTCAACGCCTCGCGCTGTCCTTTCCACAGCTACCACCGCGATGGAGCTATGCGCGTGGACGGCAACTACGGCGGTCACACGAGTTACGAACCCAACAGCTACGGGGCGTGGCAAGAACAGCCTGATTACGCTGAGCCGCCGCTGAAAATCGACGGTTCCGCCGCGCGCTGGAATTTCCGCGAAGATGACGACGACTATTACACTCAGCCCGGCAAGCTGTTCAGATTGATGACACCGGAGCAGCAGGAAGCCCTGTTTGGCAATACGGCCCGCGCTATGGATGATGCGCCCAGAGAAATCAAACTGCGCCATATCCGCAATTGCTGGAAAGCCGATCCCGCCTACGGCCAGGGCGTGGCCGACGCCATGAACCTCAAGCTGGAAGACGCGGATCTGTCTTAGAGAAAAAGCTTGTCTTTTCGGGGCGCTGCCCCGTACCCCGTCGGGGGGAATGATATCTCTGCCGTCTTTATCCGTACGGCTCGCAAACTCGCCTACGGCTAAAGCTCCCCCCGATCCCCCTCAATATAGGGGGAACGGGAAACCACCCGATTTATCAGCAACGAGAGAGGCCCTTCCCGGCATTGCCGGGAAGGGCCTCTCTCGTTATACGGAAATATATCCGAACCTTCAGCTCTTGCGCGATCCGGCCCAGGCCAGGATGAGGCCAAGCACCGCGCCGAGCACTGCCGCGAACAGCACGCGGAAATCAGGAGGCAACAGGAAGGTTATGGTGTGTGCGGGAATCCAGAAAAAAATCAGCGAGCGGAACAGCACCAGACTCCACATCACATTCCAGTCTACGGAGCGCAGCAGAGCTCCCACCTTGGGCCGATGAACCAGACAGGTTACGCTCCCGCCATATTCCGCAAGATGCAGATCCCCGATCTTGTGGGCCACCATGAGCACAGGCGCAAACATGGTGTTCATGGTCACGCTGACGGCAAAGGCCGCCGCCAGCTTGTGCGCCCCGAACGGCCCGGCCAGCGCGCCGGGAGCCCATTCCAGCCCCAGCAGGGCAAGCACTTGCGGAGCGCCTGCCGCAAAAATGGTAAAAGCAATGGTAGTACAGATACCAAGCAGCCCCCACACCACAGCGCGGGGAACAAGGCCGAAGCGCTCGGGCAGATAACAGCCGCGCAACATACGCTGAGCCAGGCATTCGCCAAAGGTGGCCAACACAGCGAATTTGCAGAATCCGGCGATGAACGGATGTGCCCCCGTGGCGGCCATATAGGCGTTCAACACCGTGTCGGAAAACAACAAGGCCAGCATCAAAACGGCGGCCACCCCGGCACACCAGATATCAGCGGGATTTTTCAGAAAGGGGGTGCTCATACTTCGTTTCCTTTTTCCATGGTTTTCAAGCGCCGCTGGTTCCTTTTTGAACATTCTCTATTTGAGCCGTTTCAGGGTCAAAAAGCAAGAAGAACTGCGATGAACCGGGATGCCCTTTCACTCCTTGTCATCCGTTCCGGAAAAATCGAAAACTTTGGCCAGTTCCTCACGCGGCACATCGAATACCGCCGCATGCGGCTTCAGTTCCTCCGTGCGCATGAACGCAGGCACATCGTCTTCTTCTTCACCAATCCCGGCCAGCGCATTAAAACGACGCTCACGCCGCAGGCTTTCCGTTCCCAGGGCTATGACGCGCTCCGGTGTCCACTCCCCGCCGTACAGCCCGGCAAGCATTTCCCCCAGCAACCCGAAAACTTCGGGATCCGCGGCGGGCATTCCCGCAAAAATACACATGCCCAGGCTGTCGAACAGCGCCATGACCTGGTGGGTGCCGCGTGAAGCTTCCACCTGCCCTGAGGAAGACAGCGGATCGAGCCCCGGCATACCAATAGTATTGCCCGCCGTGTGGTCCGCCCCCATGGGCGAAGTGGCGCAAGTAACCCCGGTCCCCTTGAGCGCGCGCGGGTCATATCCGGCCAGAGCCTGCCGCTTGACCACGGGAATCCGCGTCACTCCAAGTTTTTTTCCGAAGCGTTCCGTCCCTTGTCCCATCTCTACTCCCAGCGGTGTCCCCACCGCCATCTGCCGGATAAGCTCCAACACTTTGGCGCAATCGCCGTATGACAGCAAACCGGCTTCTGCGGCCACCCCGATGGTCGCGCCCGTTTCCATGGTATCCAGCCCGGCGTCGTCGCACTGGCGGTCAATAAGAGCCACCACATCAATATCGTCAATAGAAAGATTGGAACCGTTCAGGGCAATGGTTTCATATTCCATGCCGGAAGTCAGATATTTGCCGTCCGGGCCGTTATATACGTTGGAACAGGCAATAGGGCATCCGGCCTGACAGGCATGGGTCATGCTTCCATGCCGTTCCGTCTGCAAGTCGGCCATGTGTTCGCCTGAAAGCGCCGCCGCGCCCTCAAAGCTGCCCGAACTGTAGTTGCGGGTGGGAATCGCACCCATTTCATTCACCGCGCCCACCAGCGCGGCAGTGCCGAACTTGGTTAACACGTTTCCTGTCATAGGGTGAACCTTCAGAGCCTGAATATATGCCTTACTTGCGGCCCTGAACCGGGGAGCATCCGCGAACGAAGGTTTCACATTGCCCTCCAGCAGCACCACGGCCTTCAGGCCGCGTCCACCCATGACGCCGCCAAGCCCGCCGCGCGCAGCCGCGCGGGCCGGGCGGCCTTCCCGATCTGTTACCTGTATGGAAGAATTCAGATAGCGCCGTTCCCCGGCAGGACCTATGCAGATGATCGATACCCCGGCCCCGTACCTGGCGCGCAAGCTGTCACAGGTATCATAGGTTCCCCGCAACACCAACTCGGAAGCATCCTCCAGGTGAGCGCCTTCCGGGCCGACCACAAGCACTTTCAGTTCACGGGAAACCCCGGAAACAACAATCCCGCGCAATCCGAGTTTGGCCAGAGCCAAGCCCGCCGTTCCTCCCGCATTGGACTCCTTGATCGTTCCCGTCAGAGGGCTTTTTCCCCCAACGGAAAGACGGCCTGAACTTGCGGCCAGAGTCCCGGCCATCAGCCCGTTGCAGATGATGAGCATATTGTCCGGCCCTTCCGGATCGCACGCCGGATCCATTTCATCCAGCAGCAGGGCAGAAATCAGACCGCGTCCGCCGAGCAGACGATAACGCTCGTCCATAGCCACCCGAGATATCTTTCCCCCGGTCATATCAACACGAAGCAGTTCCATTTTTTCTCCATGACTATAACTGTGCTATGTCAGCTCATGACATCAAAAAGGCCGTTGCCAATATGTCGGCAACGACCCCAGCGAAATGACAATACCCGTATACGCGGGCCTTGTGCCGTCTGTCTTTATGCGAACATTTTTTTCAGCATGGCCAGAGCGCCTTCGCGCGTCACCCTGACCGGGCACAACCCGGCCAGCACTTCGCGTTCCACGTCTTCGGCCAGTGCTTCCAGATCTACATCATGGATATCCAGTTCCGCAACCCCCAACGTTTCATACACAAAGGCTCTGTATGCGGCCGCAGTCTTGGTTCCTATACATTCGGGGCTTTCGGAGCCGGAAAATTCCACGCCCAGAATTTCCCCAACCTTCCTTACCTTGCCGGGCACCGCAGGCGCGATGAATTCCAGCGTGACCGGCAAGGAATACGCGCAGGCCAAACCGTGAGGGATATGCAGCTTGCCGCCCGCGACATGGGCGAGGGAGTGTCCTACGTGGGCGGAAGCAAGAGCCAGCATCCAACCGCCCAGCGATGCGCCCGCGTGCATACGTTCGCGGGCCTCCGCATCGGAAGCGTCCTGGCAAACCCTGGGCAGATACCGCACCACGGTTTCCATGAGCTTCTCGCATATCATATCCGTCATGCAGTTGGCCAAAATACTGGTATAACACTCGCAGGCATGGGAAAATACATCCAGCCCTGTGGCCCGACTCAGATTGAGCGGCATGCCGTAGGTCAATTCCGGGTCAAGCAACGCATACTCGCTCATGGCGTTGACGGCAAGGATCGGCACCTTCACACCATTTTTCACATCGGAAATAATCAGGCCATTGGAAAGCTCGCTCCCCGTCCCTGACGTTGTGGGAATCGTCAGCAGCCCCGGAGCAGGGTTCATGGGCTTGTCCGGGGAAGCATAGCACAGGATGTCGCCGTCATTGAAGCGCAGCAGATTGATGCCCTTGGCTGTATCGATACTGCTGCCGCCGCCCAGGGCAATGACGCAATCGCAACCTGTTTCGCGGCATAACACTGCGCCCTCATTAACAAGTTCTGCAGGAGGATCGGGCAAAACCTTGTCAAAGAGCACATGCGCCACGCCCGCCTCGCTCAGGCCTGCGACAACTCTGTCCACGATGCCGGCTGCCTTCACGCCGCCATCGCACACAAGAAACGCTCTGGCGTATCCGGAGCCCTTCAGAATTTCACCGACTTTGGCAACGCATCCCGGCCCTTCGACAACCTTGACCTTCTGCTCCAGTGTAAAATTCACAACACTTTCCTTCTCTGAAAAATTGACCAAACCTATGAGAGAAAACGCTCTTCGGAAACCACGCCGGAATCCCCCGTACGCGTACCGACATTGCCACGAAAAAAATCACGCACCTCAAAAGCAACTGTTATGCCAGCATTATTTTTACCTAATAAATTCAGGATACTCCAAAAGAGTTTTAGGACAGGTCATTTTTTCGATCCTGTGTAATATTTTTATAATTAATAAATACAAATAGTTAGATAGCTATCTGCATACAGGACATGTAGCTACATGTCCTGTACATGTCCCACTACTCTGAAGGACACAAATCTCGATACAGAGCGGCAAATGCGCCCTTCAACTTGACAAACACGCGGAGAAAGGAAGAAATCGCGCCACCACGCATTCCGGAGTCTCATCATGATTGAACGTTGCGAACCCCTCACCAATATTTTTGACTGCATCCACCATTTCTGGGAGTGCCCGCGCACCCAGAAGGTACTGGCTGTTCTGATCTTTTTGACCTATCTGCTGGCACTGGCAGGCATCGAGGCCAACCGGGAAGGGCTGCTGCCGGAATGGCTGGCCCGGCGGACTCCTACCAGCCATTTTCACGCCATTCAGCTTGCCTTTACCCTGATCCTCGGCATGGAACTGATGGAGCTCATCCTCAGCATTTCAGGCTCTCTTTCCAAATCTCTGGGCAAGCAGTTTGAGATTATGGCTCTTATTTTGTTGCGCGATGCCTTCAAACAGCTTTCCCATCTGCCGGAACCCGTCAGCATTACGGACCCGCAGCCGCTTCTGCTCATTGCTTCCTCCGGCACGAGCGCACTGATTATTTTTGTCTGTCTCGGTTTTTACCACAGGTTACGTACCCACCAGAACTACATCAGTAATCCGCAGGAACAAATGCGCTATGTCATGAGCAAGAAGCTTATGGCCCTGGTTCTGGTGTTGCTTTTCGCGGGCATTGCCCTGCGCGACGCGCTTATCTTCTTCCATTCCGGAGAGGATACCGCCTTTTTTGAAACCATCT